>JAQTOL010000392.1 GCA_028748945.1 Paludibacter sp. | reverse complement strand
GTATTTTGGCAGGAGAAAGTAGTAGGAGCATGTTTTTAATTAAATAAAAATTGAAATGCAGTTGTGTGATACAATAAACTTCTAATTCTTAATTTGATGAATATATTGTTTGCAAATTTAGTGTTTTGAAATGAAAAATACAATTTGTCTCCTTTTAGAAATAAAATAACGGAATTTCCTGTAATAAGAAATTCCGTTATATATTTTCAACAGTTTCGTAAACGCTGAAATTCTATTTCCCCTGTTCCAACAACAATGTTCTGGTGGGTTGATCGCAGACTTCAGTCGGACCGTAATACTGAATTGGTCCGGGATAAATATAGCTGGATCTTTCATCAGCCCAATGTTCACGGTATTTCTCAAAATACTTGAATGGTGCTCCGTCCAGAAGTACCAGTGCTTTTTGAATCACCGGTTTCATTTTTCCATGGCGACGTTCCATATTCATCATCATCGTAATAGGTACTCCTCCGGCTATCCATTCGGAAGCAGGTTCTGTTAAATTACGTACCGATGACATGTAACCGGTTTTGCCTTCCGAAATTAAAACCGAAGCCGTATAACCCAATGAATATGTATAATCAGCATCAAAGTTTGATGGAATTGCACAACGACCTTCGTAACCGAAAAAGTGATTGATAGCTGAAAACTTTCCTTTGTAAATGCTATTCGCTTTTAGTTGAGCCAATCTTTTTGCAACCATCTCAATCAATAATTTCTCTGTTTCAATTAACGAAACCTGAACATTTCCATGTGGGTCACGATCGAGTGTCAATTGCTTGGCTATTCCTTTGGGCAAACTGCGGTAAACCTGATGACTGTCAGGGGTTAGTAAACCTTTTACATATTCGCGTTTTTCGTCGTCCGTATTTAATGCGTTGAAATCATCATTATGTGCCAGCAACTCGTTAAGTTCTGCAATCAGGGTTTTCATGGCGGGAATAAATTCAATCAAACCTTCGGGAATCAAAATTGTACCGAAATTCAATCCGTAAGTAGAGCGGTGAACGATTACTTTGACGATATCTTCGACCACATCGTTCAAAGTCATGTTTTTGGCTTCAACTTCTTCCGATACAATGCAAATGTTAGGTTGACTTTGTAAGGCACATTCCAGCGTAATATGTGATGCAGAACGCCCCATCAAACGTATAAAATGCCAGTATTTTTTTGCTGAGTTGGCATCACGTTGAATGTTTCCGATTAGTTCGGAGTATACTTTACAGGCAGTATCAAATCCAAATGATGTTTCAATCAATTCATTTTTTAAGTCACCATCAATTGTTTTTGGACAGCCAATTACCTGAATTCCGGTTTTTTTCTGTAAATAATATTCAGCCAAAACACAGGCATTGGTGTTTGAATCATCACCACCGATGATCACAATTGCGTTGATTCCTAATTTTTTACATATTTCCGCTCCTTTTTCGTATTGCCATTCTTCTTCCAGTTTGGTACGTCCAGACCCGATGATGTCAAATCCACCTGTATTGCGATATTCATTTACAATTTCTTCGTCCAGTTCAACATATTCATGATCAACCAGTCCGATTGGACCACCCAAAAACCCATACAATTTATTGTTTGGATTCAGTGCCTTTAAGCCATCGTATAAACCGCTGATAACATTATGTCCTCCCGGAGCTTGCCCTCCTGATAATATTACACCAACTCCAACGGTGGAATATTCTTTTTTTTCACCCGGTTCGAATGTTATTAATGGCATTCCATAGGTATTTGGAAATAATTGTTTTATTTCGCTCTGATCGGCAACCGATTCAGTGTTAGCACCCTCCTTGAGTACAACATTTCCTTTCAGGGCTGATGGAAGTTTAGGTTGATAGCTCGAGCGAGCCATTTGCAAAGGGCTTTGGGTCATTGATTTCATAAATCGTATTTTATAATAGTTTGATATTCAATTGCATGTTTTTTTGATGAATCGTTTGCAAAATTAATGAAAAATTTCAATAATGCAAGCAAAATGACATACTTATAATTACATAAATTATCATCTGAAATGAATATGCAAACTTAAAACTTATATTATATCAATGTATTCAAGTTAAGTTTTTTTACTTATAAAAAATAGATTTCTACTGAATTCATTTTTAGGATTTCTGCTATAATCCTAAAATTGCATGAAAAAACGATGAAAAATAAAAGGCTGATTTTGCCGGATTTAATTAAAGGATTGGCTGTATTATTAATGATACAGGTTCATATAATGGAATTATTTGCCAGGCAGGATGTATATGATGGTTTCAGTGGACAAATTTCCTTGTTTTTGGGTGGGATCCCGGCAGCCCCGGTATTTATGTTGATGATGGGTTATTTAATGGCTTTAAAAAGCAAAAGCTCTGTTGATATGCTGAAACGCGGAATACGGTTATTTATTGGGGGTATTTTCTTAAATATTGGGATGAATTTTCATCTCATTTATAATATCATTTTTAAAAACTGGAATTACAATTTATGGAATTATGTTTTCGGAGCTGATATCTTAACTCTGGCCGGTTTGAGTTTAATTATTTTTGTGTTGATACACAAACTTGCAAATGATAATTATTTGATATATTTTATAATAGCTTTCATAATAGCAATTCTCCAATATTATTTCACCTCGCTTGATCTGGAAACAAGCTACTGGAGATATGTTCTATCGTTTATTACCGGTGGAACTTCGTGGTCGTATTTTCCTCTGATTCCATGGCTGGCTTATCCTGTTTTAGGATACGGGTTGAAATTATTGAATAACAAATATAGTTTCTCATCTATTATGAATAAATTCTGGTCGAATCTTGCCCTAATCTTAATCTCACTGACATTAATATTGTCTTTTAATTACGGATTCTCCAATTCATATTTGTTGACAAATTATTATCATCATCGCATGTTGTTCTTTCTTTGGGCAATGGCTTTTATGATTGTCTGGTTTTATGGCTGGTATCAGATTAGTGGACTTTTAAAAAGCACTATTTTTTTTGAATTCTTACTATTTCTTGGAAAAAATGTAACATCTATTTACGTCATACAATGGCTGATTATCGGAAATTTAAGTACAGAATTTTATAAATCAAAAAATTTGGAAGAAAGTGTCATGTGGTTTTTTGTGATTTTATTTATTTCATCCACATCCACTTATTTTATTTCTCACACAAGATTTTATTTTACTTCAAAGAAACGACAAAAAATTGAATAAGTATGAATAATTTAATTACTTCAAATCTAAATACGTTTTTCATTTGGTGTTAGTCTTTGATAAACAGATTTTTTTCACTACCTTTGCACCCGATTTAAAAACAACTATACGTTGTGAGTAAATATCCGATTTACAATGCCATAACCTTGGCAACCCATTCAGTAAGGGTACACGTTTTCATTAACGAATGAAATAATCGCAGGATGACTACTTAAGACGTGTACTAAAAAAAACAAAATGACATTTAGAGAATTGAATTTGAAGGACGATATTTTATCGGCCATCGAAGAACTTGGCTACGAGCAACCTATGCCCGTGCAGGAAAAAGTTATTCCGTTTATGCTCGAACAGACCGCTGATTTAGTGGCGCTGGCACAAACAGGAACAGGTAAAACAGCAGCTTTCGGGTTGCCGGTATTAAACATGATAGATCCTACGCGGAAGCAGGTTCAGGCACTTGTGCTTTCAC
>JAQTOL010000391.1 GCA_028748945.1 Paludibacter sp. | reverse complement strand
ACTGAATTCAGAAACGAACGGATTCAGAAATTGTATAATATAACGTACGGAGAAGCCGAAAAAATGATTGAAAAGAGTGACAAAGTAAGAGCTGCCTATTGTAAAGCTTTTACAGGAAAAGAATGGGCTGATGCCCGGAATTATGACATTTCAATCGATTCAGGGAAATTGGGTATAGATAATTCGATAGAGTTAATCTTAAATTATCTGAAGCTTTCTCCCATTTGATATCATCTAAGCATCTCCTTAAATCACTAAAAATCTGTAGCTTTGACCTGAAATTGTTTTTTGCAGTTCGGTCAAAGCTTCTACATGAATATATTCTCGAATCCTTCCTTTCTTTGTATCTTTGCTGCAAACACAAACTTAACCATTCATTCAAATGCTAATGAAAAGAATTATTGCATGTAGTCTTGTTTTTGTTTTTATTCAATTGCTTCTTTGTCAAGAGCCCAACGATCGGGAACTGACAAAAGCTGAAATTTATAACACCGAAAAAGCCTTTGAGAGAATGGCTTCAGAACAAGGCATTACCGTGGCATTTTATAATTATGCCGATAGTCTGGCGGTTATTAATCGTGGAAATGATTCATTGATTTACGGAAAAGACAATATCCGGAATTTCTACTTAATTAAAAACTATAGTAATGTCACAGTAATCTGGACGCCCGATTTTATTGACGTTTCTGCCGATGGAACATTGGGTTATACTTATGGTAAATATAGCTGGAAGCTCAAACAAGGTGATGGAACAACCAAAGAAATTCGGGGTATCTTTCACACAGTATGGAAGAAACAAAGTGATAAATCATGGAAATATGTATGGGATTAAGTCCCGGATTTCATTTGTTTATTGGGATTAATAACTGACTGATAAATGTCAATCTTAATATGCAATGTACAATTTAATAATCGATTCACGAAGGAAGTTAGAAAAAAGTCTAACATTATAATTCATAATTCTCCCGATAGCTATCGGGATCATAATTTATAATTCATAATTTAAAATTTATAAAATACTTAATTATGAGTCCCGGCTAAAAATTACAAACAATATAATGAGACATATACGATTAGGATTGATTTTAGTTTTTACAATGTATTGTAATGCTCAACTTGTTAGTCAGACAAAAGTAGCTCTCAGGCAATCACTGAATATTCATCAAAAATCCGGAATATTATACTATTTAAATGCAGCCAAATGGAATGACCTTTTTCCCAACAGGCAAGGTCGTAATCCGAAAAATCTAAATAAACATGTCCCTGATTTCTATTCTTTCAAGGCATTTATAATTGCAGCCGGAGCCTTCCCCGATTTTATTTCGGGTGATCAGCTTACACAGAAAAGAGAACTGGCAGCTTTTCTGGCAAATATAGCACAGGAAACAAGTGGTGGATGGGCTGACGCTCCCGGTGGTTATTTCAAATGGGGACTTTATTTTGTGAATGAAAGACAGGATAGTTTAAAAAACAACTATGCCGATAACAGCAAAAAGAATTACCTGCCGGTAGCTGGCAAATACTATTTTGGCCGTGGTCCGAAACAACTAAGCTGGAACTATAATTATGGGCAGTTCAGCGAAGCATGGTTTGGTTCAAAAGATAGCTTATTACAACATCCCGAATGGTTGGCGGAAGACCCTGTACTTTCGTTTGCTTCAGCCATCTGGTTTTGGATGACTCCTCAATTTCCAAAACCTTCCTGTCACGACATTATGACCGGGCATTGGAAACCAACCGATAACGACCTTCAAAAGGGAAGAGTTCCCGGCTTTGGAGCTACTGTCAATGTAATCAATGGTGGAGTGGAATGTGGAACCGGGACTGATTTAGAAAAGACAACATACCGCTATCGTTATTATCAATATTTCTGCAATTATTTTCAGGTGGCACCCGGAGAAAATATCAGTTGTAGTAATCAAAAACCTTTTGGACAATAATATTTAGCTGGAATAAAATATGAAATCCTTGTTCTGCTTCTAAACTCAATAATAAAAATTAAACACAGATATTCCCCTTTTTCATTAACTGCTTTCTTTGTATCTTTGCACTCCCGAGTATGAATTGTGCATTATCAATTATGAATTAAATTTATGGCTGACGATAAAAAAGTTATTTTCTCTATGGTAGGTGTCAGTAAGGCATTTTCACCACAAAAAAAAGTATTAAACAACATCTATCTTTCGTTTTTCTACGGAGCTAAAATCGGAATTATCGGTTTGAATGGATCTGGAAAATCCACCTTATTGAAGATTATTGCCGGAGTAGAAAAATCGTTTATGGGCGAGGTGGTTTTTTCACCCGGTTACTCTGTTGGTTATCTGGAACAGGAACCGCATTTGGATCCGACTAAAACAGTAAAGGAAATTGTACAGGAAGGTGTTCAGGAAGTAGTTGATATGCTCGCCGAATACGAAAAGATTAACGAACAGTTTGCCGATCCCGATGCCGACTTCGATAAACTGATTGCCCGTCAGGGAGAATTGCAGGAGCTGTTGGATCATGCTGATGCATGGAATCTGGACAATAAGCTGGAACGTGCCATGGATGCCTTGCGTTGTCCACCTGAAGAAGCGTTGGTTTCAGTTCTTTCGGGAGGTGAACGCCGCCGGATTGCCCTTTGCCGCCTGTTACTCCGTCAACCGGATATTCTCTTACTCGATGAGCCAACCAATCATTTGGATGCTGAATCGGTGGAATGGTTGGAACATTACCTGCAACAATATGCCGGCACAGTAATCGCCATTACCCACGACCGTTACTTCCTGGATAATGTGTCCGGCTGGATTTTGGAACTCGACCGAGGTGAAGGAATTCCATGGAAAGGAAACTATACTTCGTGGCTCGAACAAAAGACAGCCCGTATGGCCGGTGAAGAGAAACAAGCCAGTAAGCGCCGCAAGACATTGGAGCGTGAACTTGAATGGGTACGTATGGCGCCCAAAGCCCGTCACGCCAAAGGAAAAGCCCGTATTGAAGCTTATGACCGTTTAATCAACGAAGACCAGAGGGAAAAAGAAGAAGCATTGGAGATATTTATTCCCAATGGTCCACGTCTGGGGAATAAAGTGGTTGAAGCCATAGAAGTAGCCAAAGGTTTCGGCGACAGATTATTGTTCGAAAACCTGAACTTTATGTTACCGCCTAACGGTATCGTGGGTATTATCGGACCCAATGGTGCCGGTAAAACGACACTGTTCCGCCTGATGATGGGCCTGGAGAAAGCGGACAAAGGAACCTTCGAAGTCGGTGAAACCGTGAAAATCGGATATGTAGATCAGAGTCATGCCGATATAGACCCGGAAAAAACTGTTTATCAGGTGGTATCAGGTGGAACCGATTTTATCCGTGTGGGAGGAAAAGAAATCAACGCCCGTGCTTACCTGTCACGGTTCAACTTTGCAGGAGGCGATCAGGAGAAACTTTGCGGAATACTTTCGGGAGGTGAACGTAATCGCTTACATCTGGCCATCACGCTGAAATCGGAAGCCAATGTGTTGCTGCTTGATGAGCCGACCAATGATATCGACGTAAATACCTTACGTGCATTGGAAGAAGGACTTGAAGCTTTTGCAGGATGTGCCGTGGTTATTTCGCACGACCGTTGGTTCCTCGACCGTATTTGCACACATATTATTGCCTTTGAAGGCAATTCGGAGATATTTGTTTTCGAAGGC
>JAQTOL010000390.1 GCA_028748945.1 Paludibacter sp. | reverse complement strand
GGTAGGAAACTCTACTTCTTCAGCAATGTATTGAATCATTTTTATATTTTATTCTTCTATAGACTTCGGAATCAATGTTTCGACATCTAATTTATTAATGGAAAAACAAATAACCCAGTAGAATAGCAGCCGTGATGCCTGCAAAATCGGCGAGCAAACCGCAAATGACGGCGTACCGTGTATTTTTAATCCCTACCGAACCAAAATAAACAGCCAGAATATAAAAAGTTGTATCGGTAGAACCCTGAATAATACACGAAAGTCTGCCTACAAACGAATCCGGTCCGTTTAATTTCATAGCATCCACCATCATTCCACGTGCTCCACTTCCACTCAGAGGTTTCATAATAGCGGTAGGTAAAGCTCCGACAAACTCAGTATTGATACCGGTAAGTGCCACCAGCCATGTAATTCCATCGGTGAGCATCGTCATGGCTCCCGAAGCGCGAAACATGCCGATTGCCACCAAAATTGCGATTAAATAAGGTACGATTCCAATGGCTACTTTAAAACCTTCTTTGGCTCCTTCTATAAATGAATCGTAAACATTTATTTTTCGAAATGCTGCAGTAACTACAAACGAAATAATGATGGAAAACAGAATGAAACTGGCGGCGAAACTTGAGTACAGGGCAATTTTTTCTTTTGGCAGTCCGCTCAGGAAATAGATAATCCCGGCAATAATAGAAGTCATACCCAACAAGGTACCCATGATCGTTTTGTTGAATAAGTTGATTTTTTGATAAATGGCTACACTTATTAATCCGGTCAACGCTGCAAAATAAGTTGACAAGACTATCGGAAGGAAAACATCAGCCGGATTAGCAGCCCCTAACTGAGCCCTGTAAACCATAACACTGATAGGAATTAAACAGAGGCCCGCTGTGTTCAGTACCAGGAACATAATCATGGGATCGGAGGCGGTATCTTTTTTCGGATTTATTTCCTGTAATTCTCCCATTGCTTTTAATCCCATGGGTGTCGCAGCATTATCGAGTCCCAGCATGTTGGCTGAAATATTCATAAACATACTTCCCATGGAAGGATGATTTTTAGGAATATCAGGGAATATCTTACTGAAGAATGGAGCTACCAAACGCGAAAATGAATTCAGAACACCTCCGTTTTCGCCGATTTTCATGATTCCCAACCAAAGTGAAAGTACGCCGGTAAGTCCCAACGAAATTTCAAACCCGGTTTTAGCTGATTCGAAAGTGGAATTTATTACATCTGAGAATACCTGTGGATTCCCAAAAAATATTAATTGTACGACGGCTACAATGAAAGCAATCACTAAAAATCCGATCCAAATGAAGTTTAGTACCATGAAATCTGATATTTAATTGAAAATTTGATTTTGTTTGACCACAAAAGTACATTTTTTTTTGTTTTGCTCAACATTAAAATGAAATGTTGTTTGTAATCATTGTATTTCAAGATTAGTATTGAGATAACTGGTATAATGACAATATTGAGTTAAAATATAGAAAATATAAAGAAATTGCATTTTTATTCTGGCATATTGTTGCTTATGTTTGTATATTTGCAGACAAAAGTACGCTTAATGATATTAAATGTAGCAAAAAGGAGTTAAAATAAAGATAATGGAATCAATTTGCAAATATAATCGGCCGGATTGTTATGGAGCAAAGGAGTTGGAATTCTTACTTGAACTAAGTTCTTTGCTGAGTAACAAGGAAATCGATTTGGATGAGGTGATGGGTATTATGGCGGCTCATTTAAATGCCGAACGGATTATTCTCACTATTTTGAACCGGGAGAATTCAAATATAGTTATTGAAGGTGCTTTTGGAATAACTGAAAGTGAGAAGAAGCAGGCAGTCTACCAGATTGGACAAGGAATTATTGGTCGGGTTATCGAAACGGGTATAACCATTCAAATTCCCGGGATTGCAAAATCGGCGGAATTCCTGAATCTGACACATGCACCCACAATTATCGATGGGAAGGATGTTTCGTATATATGTACTCCGATAAGATATAAGGATCAGACAATCGGAACATTAAGTTTTCATAAGATTAATTCCGACGAAGCTTCATTAGAATACGATGTACGGTTACTAAAAATAGTTGGTTCTATGATTGGCCGGACCATGCACCGCAGGCAAGAATATGCCGGGGAACTGGAACTACTTGAAAATGAAAACAAAAACCTCCGGGGAGAGCTCAGAACCAGAATTATGCCGGATAAGATTAAAGGAAATTCCAGCAAAATGAATGAGGTTTTTTCATTAATTGACAGTGTTGCAACAACTGATGCTACAGTTATGATTCGGGGTGAGAGTGGAGTCGGGAAGGAATTGGTAGCCGATGCTATTCATTACAATAGTCTAAGAAAAAATAAACCTTTTATCAAAGTCAATTGCGCGGCTTTACCAGAAAGTTTAATCGAAAGTGAGTTGTTCGGACATGAAAAAGGTTCATTTACCGGTGCTACCGTTCAACGCATAGGTCGCTTTGAGGCTGCAAATGGTGGTACTATTTTTCTGGACGAAATTGGAGATATTCCGGCTTCAACACAGGTGAAACTTTTAAGGGTTTTGCAAGAAAGGGAAATCGAACGGGTAGGCGGTACCAGACCGATAAAGGTAGATGTGCGCATTCTGTGTGCTACGAATCGTAATCTGGAAGATTTAATATCCAAGGATCAATTCAGGGAAGACTTATATTACCGTATAAATGTTTTTCCTGTTTATATTCCGTCCTTGCGTGAAAGAATTAACGATATTCCTGTTTTAGCTGATTTTTTTGTTGATAAATTTAATAAACTGCATGGTAAAAACATTAAACGTATCACGACTTCGGCCATTGACACCCTGATGGTTTACCATTGGCCCGGAAATATAAGAGAATTGGAAAATTGTATTGAAAGAGCATGTATTTTGAGTAATGACCAGGTGATACGTATAAATAATCTTCCTGCTTCGTTGCAAACGGCAATTACTTCTAAAACAATGCAAAGCGGTACTTTGGATATTATTTTGGGAAAAATAGAACAACAGATTATTCTGGATGCTCTTATTTTAAGTAAGGGCAACAGTGCAAAAGCTGCAGAGCATCTTGGAATAACCGAGCGAATGATGGGAATCCGGATAAAAAAATATGAAATCGAACCGAAGCGATTTAAAATCTACACCAAAGGAAAAGAATAAGAAATGATATACTTTATAACAAAAATACTTTGAACGATGAATATTTCATTTGAATTTTGTGATTTTGAAAATCCTGCTCATCTCGCTGCGTTAGTCGATTTATTGAATATCTATATGATTGATCCTATGGGTGATGTTTCGCCGTTAAATAAGCTGAAACAACTCAGATTGGTGGATGGTCTTGCCAGTCACCCTACTGCACTTGTCCTTTTTGTTCTTTACAACGGTTTGTTTGCCGGACTGGCTGTTTGCTTCGTCAATTTTTCAACATTTAATGTGAAGTCTTATTTATATATTCATGATATAATTATCAGTCCTGCATACAGGGGTAAGGGATTAGGTAAAGCCCTGATGAAAAAGCTGGAAGATATTTCCATTGAACGGAATTATTGTAAAATTACATTGGAAGTTCGTGAAGATAATGCTGTTGCACAAAATTTATACCGTAGTTTGGGTTACGGGGAGTGTCAGCCAAAAATGCTTTTCTGGACTAAAAAATTATAAATTTTAGAATTATGA
>JAQTOL010000389.1 GCA_028748945.1 Paludibacter sp. | reverse complement strand
GGGACCGGCCATGACTAATGCGGGTTATTCAACCGTTAAGATCATTGCTTTTGATCATAATTGTGACAATACGGCTTATCCCATTGATGTTTGTAATAACAGCAGTTATGTTGATGGTGCAGCATTTCATTTATACGCCGGAAATATTTCAGCCTTGACAACTGTTAGGAATGCCACGAATAAAAATGTGTATTTTACAGAACAATATACAGCTTCCAACGGGAGCTTTTCGGGTGATCTGGGTTGGCATTTACAAAATGTTGTACTTGGATCGGCCAATAATTGGGCAAAAACAGTTATTGAATGGAATCTTGCCAATAATGCGGGTATCGGGCCTCATACTCCGGGTGGCTGTACTACCTGTCTAGGTGCCATAACTGTTAATAACAGCACCAGCTATACAAGGAATGTTTCTTATTATATCATCGGACAAATTTCCAAATTTGTAAATCCGGGTGCCATCCGGATAGGAAGTACGATTTTTGGGAGTAATGTTTCGTGTGCAACTTTTCAAAATTTGGATGGAACCTTAGCATCCGTAATTTACAATGGCAATAGTGCCGCACAAACGGTAAAGCTGGTATGGAACTCACTTTCATTTACCTATACAGTTCCGGGCTCAACAGCAGCCACTTTTGTTTGGAATGGAAGCCCAAACGCAATTTCGGAAATTAAATCAGAAACAGTAAACTTATTGCCCAATCCCGGACATACTTTTGTTCGACTCAAACAGCCTGAAAATGGTACAGGTTACGACGAAATAAATTTCATATCTCTTGATGGTAAAATTGCGCTGAAAAAATCTCTGTTTGCTAATAATCAAAATGATATGATAAATATATCGGGATTAGCCAATGGTATGTATTTATTGGAGATGACTGGCGGTGCTAAATCTTTCTTTGGAAAGTTTATCAAAGAATAATACTGGTAGTGACCGGAACTTCAACCAGCAATTTCATTAAAACATGATTTTTTTTTCTAAATTCCCGGTTTACATTCTAAAATCAAACCTTTCGGTGCGGGTTTTCTCGTAAATTTCCCTGTCAAAACTATACAAACGGGCAGGTTTATGTGAAACACCTGTTTGTATTTCGTCAAGAGGAATTAAGTAAGCCATTTTATTCACTTTTCGGCGGTAATTACGCTTGTCGTAAGTAGTATTAAAGATGACTTCGTAGAGTTTTTGCATTTGGGTTAAAGTAAATTTTTCAGGTAACAATTCAAAAACAAGGGGTTCGTGAAGTAAATCGTACCGCAATTTTTTTAGTGCCTCGTCAAAAATTTCGCTGTGATCAAACATTAAAATCATGCTTTCATATGCATTTGCCCATTTGGCATCCTCTATAATCGTGCTGTTATCCACATCACTCAGGTTTACCAATGAATAAAACCCTACCGTAATAACTCTGTCATCATTCAACCGGGGTTTTACCCATTCATAATCTTGTTTCCTTCTCTTTAAGCGATTTGGATCGGAGAATACCATAAATTGTTTAGCGAAGATATTTTCCAATCCTGTTTGTTCCTTTAAAATACGTGAAGCAGTAGCATCAATGTCTTCATCTCTGCGAACGTGATTACCCGGAAACTTCCATTCTAAAAAAACTTTGTCTTCAAAAGGTACTGTTTCTCTTCTGACCAATACTTTGAGTTCATTTGCATCATAACCAAAAATCACACAATCTACCGAAATTGTAGGTATAGTTTCAATTGTGATATTTATATTTGAAGTGTCTTCTTCCATAATTTTTTTATACTTGTTTCGGAATTGCAAAGATAAATAATTTATATGACTCATTTGGATAAATGGTGTCAAAATTACACCTTAGATTTATTTTATGAGTTTTTTTTGTACTTAGTGTAAAAAAAACACACTTTTGTTTGGCTATTCTAAAAATAGCATTTATATTTGCATCATCAAACATATTGTTATTATGACACTTTAAATCATTTCCGCATGAAAAATAAACTTAATTATATGAAAATGAATGGTTTTAAGATGTATTTTGTTGTTTGAAAACTTCTTTTTTTTGATTATAACAGCTCAATTAATATATTTCCATAAATACTCACTGTTAATTATTCAGTAAAACCAATCAAATTTCAATAATAAAAAATGAGAATACGCAAAATTACGATACTAAGTATTTTATGCATTAGTTTAATTCTAAATCAATCAAAGGCACAGAAACCTGTTTATTTAGATGTAAATCAGCCCATTGAAAAAAGAGTGGAACAAGCACTTTCATTGATGACACTCGACGAAAAAGTGGCCATGTGTCATGCACAATCGAAATTTAGTTCCAAAGGTGTTCCACGTCTTGGAATTCCCGAAGTCTGGACGGATGACGGTCCTCACGGAATTCGTGAAGAAGTTTTTTGGGATAAATGGAGCGGAGCCGGTTGGACCAATGACTCTTGTACTGCCTTCCCTGCTCTTACCTCACTAGCAGCGTCTTTCAATCCTCAAATGGCTTTATTATATGGCAAAACGATTGGAGAAGAAGCCCGTTACCGCAATAAAAACGTTTTGTTAGGACCCGGTGTGAATATTTATCGCACTCCGCTCAACGGCCGTAATTTCGAGTATATGGGCGAAGATCCTTACTTGTCATCGCGAATTGTCGTTCCTTATGTTCAGGGTGTTCAGCAAAATGGAGTCGCTGCTTGTGTAAAGCATTTCGCATTGAATAATCAGGAGGCTGACCGTATGTCAATTGATGTTCAGGTGAGTGACCGGGCGTTGAACGAAATTTATCTGCCGGCTTTCAAAGCGGCTGTTGAAGAAGGAAAAGCCTGGGCAATTATGGGTTCGTACAATCAGTTTCGTGGCGTGCATTGCTGTCACAACGATTTATTATTGAACAAGATTTTGAAAACAGACTGGAAATTCGACGGAGTTGTTATTAGCGATTGGGGGGGTGTTCATAATACCGATCAGGCTGTAAACAATGGTCTCGATTTAGAAATGGGAACTTCTACGAATGGTTTGACGACCGATGGAACTTCCCCTTATTCTGAATATTACCTGGCGAATCCTTATCTGAAAGGATTAGAATCCGGAAAATATGACGTACAAACTTTAAATGACAAAGTAAGACGTATTTTACGTCTGATTTTCAGAACCACCATGAGTGCTGACCGCCCTTTTGGTAAATTTGTAAGTCCGGAGCATTCAGAGGCAGCCCGTAAAATTGCCGAAGAAGGGATAGTACTATTGAAAAATAATAAACAATTTTTCCCCATCCCGGTTGGTAAATATCAGAAAATTGCTGTCATTGGTGAAAATGCCACCCGTAGTTTAGTCATTGGTGGCGGATCGTCATCGTTAAAAGTTGCCTACGAAGTTAGCCCGCTAAAGGGATTGATTCAAAAATATGGCAAAGATCATATTACCTTTTCAAAAGGTTATGCATCCGGTGAAAATGAATATGACAATGAAGTTGATAGTCACCTGAATGCCGATTCATTGCTAAACGCAGCAGTTGCAACAGCAAAGGATGCAGATGTAGTTTTGTTTATCGGTGGATTGAACAAAAATCATTTTCAGGATAGCGAAGGAGCTGACCGTAAATCGTTGGATTTACCGTTTGGTCAGGATAAATTGATAGCAGCTTTACTGAAAGCGAATAAAAATGTGGCTGTTATTTTGCTGAGTGGCAATGCCGTGTCAATGCCATGGGTAAACGAAGTT
>JAQTOL010000388.1 GCA_028748945.1 Paludibacter sp. | reverse complement strand
CGCAATGGTCAGCAGAAAGGCAGAGTCTTCCGTGGTTGTCAGGCTGTATTTAATTTTTTCATTCAGTGTGAGATGTTGACCTTTATTCAACAACACGGAGTTTCTCCGGGTACGTAACCTGAGTTTTCCCTCGAGTATCTGAAACGTTACCGAATCGGCCGACTGAAATGATTCTATTTCGGTTCCACGGTGTGCAACAGTAAGAATAACATTTTTAGTCTGCGATTTCAACAAAATTCTCGAATTAAGATCCTCATCCGAACCTAAATAATAATGCTTCATGTTCTCGATGATTGAAGGCATATTTATATTTACTAAAGAATCATCAGAAGAACCCGGGTTTTTCAGGAATGAAGATCTCGTAATTGTTGTTTGTTTTAGCATGATCTGAATGTTTCGCAAAGTGAATAATATAGGTTTGTGTTACTATGTAAAGACAATTTGATTTGTATTAACTGTCTGTGGATTAATATAGAATTGAGCCCATCCCGAAAATCCCTGACAGGATTAATCATCAAAAATTATTTTTGCGGAATGGACTCAATTTCTAAACGGCCTTTTCAATTACTTTTTGGCAGTCTTCATTTCTTTTTCAACTTTTACTTCGGCATCTTCAATGAGGTCGTTGACATCTTCCTGTACCTTTTCAAACTTCTCGGAGATAGAATCAATAAAGTCATTGAACTTATCTTTTAATGCATCCACTTCCCGTTCTCCTTTTCTGTAGATTGTTCTGCGAAGAACTGTTCCTTTTGAAGGTGCAAATAAAACTCCTACTAATGCTCCGACTGCTGCACCTGCTACTACTCCTAATACTACTTTTGCTGTACTCATAATGTTGTTGTTTTTAAAATCTGATTTATACTATTATTTTATAATACAAATGTAGGGTTTACCGGAAGGGCCCGTGTTACAATATTCTGAGTATAAGTTGTAAAATTCACACCCCAAAATAATTAATAATTCATAATGCACAATTCATAATGCACAATTCATAATGCACAATTCATAATGCACAATTCATAATGCACAATTCATAATGCAGAATTCATAATTGCTAATTCATATTCTCCCGATAGCTATCGGGATCATAATTGACTTTCAGAACTCAGAACTCAAAACTCAGAACTCAGAACTCAGAACTCAGAACTCAAAACTCAAAACTCATATGACAAGAGTACCCTTCCTTCGTGTCTGTCGACACAAAAGAAGGGCACTCAATTCCGGAACATCTTAGGACGATGTGGGAATAGAAACTAATTTATGCTTATAATCTGAATCCAACGGAGACCTGGCCCCAAACGTTTTTGTAACGTGGCGTGGTTGATGTACCATCTCCATTGTTATTAAACATATCGGCCCCGATTCTTGCTCCAAGAACAATACTTGACAGGTTAACATCGATACCACCAACCAAACACAAGGTATTCCGGCGGATATTATCATTATTAAAATCTTCCTGTACAACGATATCTTGTATCGGGTTGGCAAATACATCTTTCTGACTCATCAAAAATGAATATTGCGGTCCAACGAGTAAAGTCAACATTTCATTTGGTTTAATGGCTAAGAATATCGGCACATCTAAAAAAGTGGAAGTCCGTGTAAAACTGATATCACTTCCCAATACGGTACCTGTTGCCTGAAATCCCTTTTGAGAGAACATCAGTTCAGGTTGAATACCCAAAAGCGGAGTGATGGGAATGCTGACAAAGGCACCACCGGCTAAACCTATTTTGCCATCGGCCGTATATTCCTGTCCCTGCGAATCATATACGTTAGAATAATTTAAACCGGCCTTTACACCGATATGAATCTGATCACTTTGGGCTAAAGCTTTATTATTACTTGCCATCAATAAAATAGCGGTAAGCATAAAGATATTTGCTTTCATAAAAATACTTGCTTTCATATTCGTTTTTCTTATTAGTGAATGTTGTTAATGAATGGCTATTCCTATTGTAGAAACAGCGGTTGAGAGATCGAGGAATATACCCAGATTACGTGACAAATGATATTCAGTACCTAAATGGAAATCGAGATACAACGGACCGGCTTCATGATAGTATGTTCTGTCACCCGGATAGTTAGCATCCCAGGTAGTGGTTACCAATGAAAATCCTAACGAACCTGCCGTGTAAAAATCCCAGTTTGAACCTGCTCTCAATAACTGATCAAGATAAATAGTCCCTTTTACTCCAACAGGAATTACAGTCTCACGATAATTTGCATCGGCATAGGAATAGATTGTGGCAAAAGGAGCCAGTGTGAAATTTCGTGCCACGCCGAATTCGTAGTTGACATTAAAAACCGGTGAAGTATGATCATAGTAACCATAACCGCCAATACCCACACCTAAATTTAAGGTTCCACCATGTCTTTCAGTAAAAATTCCTTCCTGTGCTGATAAATTGAGGCTCAATATTGACACCATGACTGTAATAATAAATGCTTTTGTTTTCATTTTTCGTTTTTTTTGAATTAATAATTTGATTTGAAATCAATTGTAAAATATCTTGTCTTAATCGTCTGTTTTGCTGACATTTTATATCAGACTCTAATTGATTGAAAAATAATCATTATTTATGGTCTTTCCTGTTATTTCCCCTGTCTCTGTGTTCATCATTTCCACGGCGGTTATCACTTCTTTGAATCACTCTTTTTGTGTAGTTGTTTGAATGTCTGACTTGCGTCCGGTGAATTTGTTGTCTGTTTCTGTTTTCCGGTCTGTGACCTATGTTTCGTTGTTCGTGACCCCGGTAACCTCTGGCATATTTAACCCGGTACTGTTTGTGGTATTGATAAGGTGTATTACCATGATAATCAGTCATCACTACTTTATAACCATTGTACAAATCGTAATTTCTGTAACGGGCAGGCAGATATGTTCTGTGAACCCATGTTCTTCCAACCAGATAAATAAAACGTGAAGTTTGTACATCATAATAGGCCTCTACATCGGGCAAATAGTAATAGCGGGCTTCTGAATAACCTTCGGGTCCCCATTGTGGAGGCGTGCCTAAATGAACGCTGAAAGATATTTGTGCCTGCGTTGCACTTGCTAAAAACAAAGCAATACCAAAAGCGATTAATTTAATTGTTTTCATTTTTTATAAGTTTTGATTATGACATAATTATCACGACACAAAGGTGAGGCTATTAATGACCAAATGCCTTACACAATTTTTAAAAAGAGTTACAAGATTCACACTTTTTGATTTTTACTAAGAACTTGATGCAATTTGAGTAGTCTGAAAAAAAATAGTGGGAGCAAGACTTAATGTCTTACTCCCACAAGATTAGGAAGGTAGAAATTTAAAATTAAAAACGCCAACCGATTAATTTAAGTTCGCGTTTTTCTGTTATAGTCTTATTCCCCTCTCCTTAAGGAGGGGTTAGGGGTGAGGTCAATTATAATGATTCTGCTTGCTTCAGCATACTTTCTACCTCATCGGTAATCAGTTTGGCAAAGTCAGCCACTTTCATAGTTCCTTTGTCACCTTCACCCTGACGGCGAACGGATACTTCTCCGTTCTCGGCTTCTTTTTCACCCACGATCAACATATAAGGAATCCGTTTCAACTCGTTATCACGGATTTTCCGTCCTATTTTTTCGTTGCGGTCGTCTACCTGAACCCGAATATCCTGTGCGTTCATTTCTTTGGCAATCTGGAAAGCATAGTCATTGAATTTT
>JAQTOL010000387.1 GCA_028748945.1 Paludibacter sp. | reverse complement strand
TGTACATAATCAGGTGTCGGAATATTGACCAAAAATGCACGTCCCCTTATGCCACCGTTGTCTCTCCATGGCGATCGCAAGAATGTGTAAGGTGCATCATTCTGACGTGCGTCCAAATAGAAAGGTGCAGGATAAGGTTGTGCCGCTACCGAATCGTTCAGGGGTGGAAAACTGCTGTATTGTACACCTTCCCTGTCCGCACGGAAAGACCCGTCACTCCGGCGCCAGTCAAAATTTGTTTTTACACCGTTATTCAATAAGGCATAGGCCAAACGTGGATATCCTGCACGATTGGCTGCTTCAGCATAACGGAGATGCAATAATGCAGCGCGGTAAAGAAACCATTTACCGGTTCTGGAATATGGATTTGAAATATTGACATAATTCAAATGTATGGTTCTGTTCAAATCGGTTGTAACCGAAGTATAATAATCATAGAGATATTTTAATACAACCGGTTGACCATTGACATAATCGAATGAAGATTCCCTACCACGGCCGTCAAATACGAAGCCGTTTGATTGTTGCACCTGAGTTTCCCACAAACTATCAATAGCATAGGAAGATGGCTTGAGTTGATATTCTCCCACCCCGGAATTGGCAAATAATTTGATAAACGGACTGGCCGAGTTCGTCGAACCACTATAACTGATCATCCAAATCATTTCATCTTGTAAACCAATGGTACCTAAATTCCCAACATCTGTCGTCGGACGATAAAAAATTTCTTTCCACATGTTACGGAATGAGGTTACATCCTGATCTTTATACCGTTGATAACAAACCTGAAAACGCGGTTCGTTACTTCCTGCCCAAACCCAGGTACTGACTTTATTCTTAATCTGAGTTTTTGAAGAACTTAAATCAGCTTCATCCATATAGGCTTTATATTGGGTTGCAGCATCTACATACTGATCATTCCACAGATAAAGATCTCCTAACAGAATATGTTTATTGATAAATTGCATATTCAAATAGAAATTTTTTCCATTATCTGTAATTGTCTGGTTATAAAATGAAGATAACATATTTACTCCCAAATAAGCTGATACACTTTGCATATCTGTTATCAATTGGGGAATCAATTCGTCTAAGTTTTTTGTAGGAAAAAGCGTACTGTTACTTAACGATTCTATCGATTGTAAGGGATCGGTTATGTAAGGAACATCTTTAAACTGTATGCCCAGTTGCAAGTAAGTCCAGCAACGAATAGCCATCACATCTGCGTACCGTGGACCATAATTCGCCTGTGATATTTTATTTTCAGCCAACATTTTGTCGAAATTGCTGAGAATATCATTTGCATTAAGAATTACTTCATAAAAAGGAGCCGGATCGCAATATTTATTGTTTGCAGTTTCGGTATGATTGTTAATCTCAGCCTGATCTACGGTTGCATTTGGAGTTACATCCATCAAATCGGCACGAAGTTCATTCAAAACAACTACATTTTCCGCCAGGTCAGACACTTTACCATACAATCCCCAAATTGCATTGTCAGCATCGTATACATTGTGGTAGTTATCGGCCTGATTGACTACCTCATTCGCTTTAATATCCAGAACGTCCTGACACGAAGTTAAGCTCACGAATAAAAGAGCATATAAAGCTATACCTGCTGTTATATTTAAGAATTTCATATATGAGTTTTTTTGGTTTCTAATTTTATATTTTTATTTTTATAATCCGATTTTAACACCGACTAAAACGGTATGCGGTTGTGCACTGACACCACTGTCAATCCCATAACCTAAAGGACTTTGGCTGGTGCTGAACTCGGGATCATATCCAAGATATTTAGTCAATGTCAACAAATTGTTACCCGTAATGTAGACCTGGGCACTTCTTATAAAATCTGTTTTTAACGGTAAATCGTAAGCAAGTGTAATACTTTTTAAACGCATAAATGAACCATCTTCAATCCAACGGTCAGAAAAACGGGCATTCCCCATAGGGTCTCCCCAGGTTGCTTTTGGAGTATTCGTAACCTGTCCGTCCATTTTCCACCGATTGATAGCAGCGATAGTTTGATTATCGGTGTTTGATAAGGATTCAAGATTTGCTCTCAATGCATTGTAAACAGATCCACCAACAGAGAAAGAAAATAAAGAACTCAGCGAGAAATTTTTCCATTGGAAACGATTCGAGAATGAGCCGAAGAAATCGGGATTAGGATCACCAATCACGGTCATGTCTTTGGAATCTATGACACCATCAGGAACTAAATCGACAAACTTTACGTCACCTGCAGCGAATGGAACAATGGAATGATCTGTATTTTCAATTTTCAATCCGGCTGTTGTGGCTTCGGCTTGAGTTGTGAATATACCGTTCGTTTTGTAACCATAAAACTGGCCAAGTGGAGCTCCTACTTTTGTTCTGACAATACCACCTGCAATTTGAGTAAATGTTTCATCGGATGACATTGAAAGCAAGGTGTTTTTGTATTTTGATATATTTAATCCCATATCCCAGTTGAAATTTTTCAGATCCAAAATTCTTCCACTGATATTGAAGTCAATTCCATTGTTTTGTAACGATCCATCGTTCATAACAACTATACCAAGACCTGATGTTCGATCAATATTTTTAATATTAATCAGATCCTCTGTTGTACTGTTATACAGGTCTAAACTCATGTTCAACCGATCTTTCAGGAAGGAAGCATCGATACCAACGCTTACTTTTTTATTGGTTTCCCATTTCAATTTTGAATTTGGAATATTGCCTCTAACCAATCCATAAGCGTCTAAAAGACCTTGAGGAATGTAATAATATTTTGATGAATAATTCCCAATATCGTCATTCCCGGTTATAGAATATCCGGCTCTCAATTTCAATACATTTATGCTTTCGATATTCTTCATGAAACTTTCCGACGAAATCAACCATGCCGCATTTACTGAAGGAAATAATCCGAATTTATTATTGAACAATGAAATACCGTCTGCGTCTTTTCCAAAACGGGAAGAACCATCCAAAGCAGCATTGATTGATAAAAAATACCGGTTAATGTAACCATATTCGGCATTAAAATAATTTGAGATTGAATTCCAACTGCCAAGTGAACCTCCAATCTGAGCTAATGTATTTAATCCATCGCCCAGTGTTTTCATTTCGTCACTCGAGGTATTGTAAGCCTGTCCCCAATCAAGTTCAGAATTACTTGTTTGTATACGTGATCCTAAATGTAGAGTCAGATCATGCATATTATCAAAATTACGCTTGTAGGTCAGTCGTGCATCAGTATTTAGTTGTAATAAATGATTTCTGAGTTGTTTTGATTCATTAGTGACTTCGGCGCTTGGAAGTGGGGTATGGTAAATCCCGGCCTGGGGCATAAATATCTGTTCGGATACTTTATCGGTCGTTAGACCAACTAAATTACTTGCTTCTAAATATTCTGACAAGGTGAATAACCCGTTCATGCTTCCAAAGAAACGAAAGCGATTGTTTAGCGACGACCCCTTGTTGATGATTGCATCGGGGTTTGAAATATTGAAGATATCAGCTCCTTCAAGATTTGGTGTTTGTTCGCCCAAAACATTATATACGTATGGAGCCGTGAATGGAGCTTT
Organism: Paludibacter sp.; assembly: GCA_028748945.1. Lineage (GTDB taxonomy): Bacteria > Bacteroidota > Bacteroidia > Bacteroidales > Paludibacteraceae > Paludibacter. The sequence continues at coordinate 120 of JAQTOL010000387.1, read as the reverse complement.
TAGTAATCCGGCATAAACCGGATTGAAATTTCTGTTTAATCCTTCGTAAGCAAGCTTTCTTTCCGAATAAACAAAACTAATATTTGCATTAAATCTAAACCAATCCGTCATCTTTATACG
>JAQTOL010000386.1 GCA_028748945.1 Paludibacter sp. | reverse complement strand
GAAGTGAAAGCTAAATATGACTTGCACAGTCATGAGCAAGTGATTGATTTGTTGGCACTAATGGGCGATAAATCCGACAATATCCCGGGTTGTCCGGGAATTGGAGAAGTGAATGCAGTGAAACTGCTTCGTCAGTTTGGAAGCATTGATGAATTGCTTATTCATACGGGCGAAATTAAAGGGGCGAATAAAACAAAAATTGAAGAAAATAAAGAGCAAATCATTTTTTCCCGTTTTCTGGCAACTATACGAATTGATGTTCCAATTGTTTTCGATGAAAAAAGTCTGGAACTTGAGCCACGAAACGAACCCGAACTTCGTGCATTATTTGATGAATTAGAGTTTAGGACTATGTCTGCAAAAATGGGAGCAAAACCATTTACTTCATTCCCTCCCGATCAACCGGTTACCAGCATTCAATTTGCAAAGAAGAAGTCTGTCGGGCAAATGTCACTTTTTGATGAACCGGAATCTGTAGCTGAAAAAACAACTGTTACTCAGGCATCGGTTATTGAAGAGCCTGAAAATCCCGAGGTACAAAATGGCTTGAAAACAATTTACGATATTCACCATAAATATTTATTGGTGGATAACAAGATAAAGCGATCCGATTTAATCTCCCGGCTTTTTATGCAAAAGTCCATTTGTTTCGATACGGAAACAACGGGACTGGATGTTTTTCATGATGATTTAGTCGGAATGTCATTTTGTTTTAAAGAAGGTGAAGCGTATTACGTTTCTTTACCTGAAGATAAAACAGAGGCGAAGGCAGTTGTACATGAGTTTAAAGTTGTTTTTGAAAGTGAGCAGATTGAAAAAATCGGTCAAAACATAAAATTTGATTTGCTTATGCTGGCTCAATACGGCGTTGAATTAGGTGGAAAGCTTTTCGATACCATGATTGCCCATTATTTGGTTCAACCTGAATTGCGACACGGGATGGATTATCTGGCAGAGATTTATTTAAAATACCGTACCATTCATTTTGAGGACATTGTAGGAGCAAAAGGAAAAAATCAGGCAAGTATCCGTTCCGTTGAAATTGAAAAGTTATGTGATTATGCATCGGAAGATGCGGATATTACTTTCAGGTTGAAGCAGGTATTGGAAAAGGAATTGAAATCCTACGAACTCGAAAATCTTTTCTACGAGATTGAAATGCCATTGTTGAAAGTATTGGCTACCATGGAAAGAACCGGTGTCCGTATTGATAGTGACGCATTGGGGCAAAGCTCCATTATTTTGACTGAAGAAATGGGACTGTTGGAAAAGGAAATTCAACAACTAGCGGGAATTGAATTCAATGTCAGTTCACCCATGCAAGTGGGCGAAATTCTTTTCGATCGGATGGGACTGGATGATAAAGCCAAGAAGACTAAAACCGGACAGTATTCCACTGCTGAAGATGTATTGGAAAAATTGCAATCCAATCATCCCATTATTGGGAAAATACTTGAATATCGCGGACTCAGGAAATTGCTAAGTACTTATATCGATTCGCTGCCTTTATTGATTAATCCACAAACCGGAAAAGTGCATACATCATTTAATCAGACTGTTGCTGCAACCGGACGCTTAAGCTCAACCAATCCGAATTTACAGAATATCCCTATTCGCGATGCCAGAGGCAAAGAAATCCGTAAAGCATTTATTCCGGATGCAGATAGTATTTTTTTGAGCGCCGACTATTCTCAGATAGAATTACGTATTATGGCGCACCTTAGCAGTGATGCAAATATGATGGAAGCATTCCTTAGCGGGCACGATATTCATACGGCAACTGCAGCCAAAATATATAAAATCCCATTGGATGAAGTCACCACGGATATGCGACGCAAAGCCAAAACGGCAAATTTTGGTATCATTTACGGTATATCTGTTTTTGGACTGTCCGATCGTCTTGGAATTTCCCGTGCAGAAGCGAAGGAATTAATTGACGGCTATTTTGCGACCTATCCCGAAGTAAAAAAGTATATGGACAATGCCATTCAAAAAGCAAAAGAAATGGGATATGTAGAAACATTGTTTGGTCGTAAACGCTTTTTACCGGATATCAATTCCCAAAACAGCATCGTCCGTGGTTTTGCCGAACGAAATGCAATCAATGCTCCTATTCAGGGAACCGCTGCAGATATTATAAAAATTGCCATGGTGCGCATTCAGAAGCGTCTGGAACAAGAAAACCTTCAGGCAAAAATGACCATGCAGGTGCACGATGAGTTGAACTTTACTGTACCAAAGACAGAACTTGAATCGGTCAGAAAATTGGTAGTAGATGAAATGGAAAATGCCATTCAACTCAAAGTACCCCTTATTGCCGACTGTGGAGTAGGGGCCAATTGGTTGGAAGCACATTGAAATAGTCTATAAATTCTCATAAACTCGATTTTCTATTGTTTTTAATTAAAAAGTTTCTTTTTTTATAAAAGAAACTTTTTTTGCTAAATCTATAATTGTACCAACATGTAGTTGATAAATACCATGTTATGTGATTTATATTAACATTTTGGTTATTATTTTATTTAGAAACTATAATAAATTGCGATGTAATATACTACAAATGTTATAGGATAAGTATTATTGTAATATATTTGACCTGTAATTACTCCAAATTGCTGAAAATAAATAGACTAAATTCAGTTAATATTGTGACTTGATATTGGAGAAGTAAACTTAATAAGAGATTTATTTAGATTGTAATGAACCTTCTTTTATTCAAAGTAACGTTAAAGAACAAACAAACAGTTTTATTTTAAAATATAAAACATGAAGTCAACATTCTTTTATAAATCATTCAATAGTTGTATAGTAAATGTCTGTTTTACTTTTTTTCTGATTTTGTTAAATCCTCTAAAAGGATTTTCTCAACCAATGTCTGTGTCGGGCAATGTTTATATTGATGCAGATGGTTCAGTAGGATTAAATAAGGTAGATGGAGTTGGTGTAGGTATTGTTGACGGTAATCAATTGTATGCAATATTAGTTGACAATGGGACAGGTCTTACTGAGACAGCAACTGCAATTGCTATGAATGGAAGTTATTCTTTTTTTCGTGCAGCAACTTTTTCATTCAGTGTTTTCATCTCTACGACTAACTACACTTCGGGAACTACTCCATTTGCGTCTTTACCTTCCGGCTGGTTGTTTAGTGGTGAAATCAATAATGATGCATCAAATTCATTAACAGGGAACGATGGAACTGCTGATGGTGAAGTTATCAATGTTCCCGGAGCAAATGAAACCAACATTAATTTTGGAATTGGTCAAATTGTTTCACCACCAACGGTTACACCGGGTGGTCCAGATAATACTTGTCAATCGGTAACACCTGTTGCAATTACTTTAAATGGTGCAAGTGTCGGTGGTTCAGCAACAACCGGTGCCTGGTCAATTACTTCTGGTGGTGGAAGTTTAAGTACTACGGCTCAAACTGCAACCCCTGCTATCGTAACTTACACCCCGGCAGCAAATTTTACCGGAGTTGTTACTTTGACATTAACTTCTGACGGTTCACCAAAAGCAACCGGAACAAGAACAATCAACGTAAATCCCTTACCATCATCAAGTATAACAGCCTCAAATGAGGCATGTGTTGGCTCTTCAATTGTATACACAATATTAGCCGGTATGAATAACTATGCGTGGACTGTATCTTCTGGTGGTACTATTACATCTGGAGGTGGTAG
>JAQTOL010000385.1 GCA_028748945.1 Paludibacter sp. | reverse complement strand
AAAAGTAAAATCACGTGCGTCAATACTTCCGTTCAATGTAAAATTTTGAAGATCAGTTGGAAGAACCGATAAAGAAATATGCAAAGCCGGAGTAACCAATTTAGTAATGCCGGTACAATTTTGTAAGGCATAAGCTCCAATTGTAGTAACAGTTGATGGAATTGTAAATGTTCCTTTTAGGCCCGAACAACCTGAAAATGCATAATTCCCAATATTCGTTACAGATGAAGGGATAGAGATACCGGTTAAACCGGTACATTTATATAAGGCATATGTGCCAATGCTCACTACAGTTGAAGGTATATCAAGGTTCCCAATTAAAGAAACAGGGCCCTGAATTAGTGTCGATTTATCTTTGTTGAACATAACTCCATTCAGACTGGAATAGTTTAAATTAGCACCATCGATTATAAGTTTCGATTTGCAGTTCCGGAATGCAGAGATACCTATAGTTGCAACCTGAGCACCGATGTTCGTAGAGTCAGTTGCACCACTGCAACCATCGAAGGCATAATTTCCGATAGTAGTAAGAGTCGACGGAAGAACAATTCCTGTTATTTTACTACAACCCTGAAAAGCTTTATTTCCGATACTTGTAAGTGCTGCTTCAATGATTAACTTATTCTTTAAAGCACTACAATTAAGAAAGGCGGAATCGGCTATACTTCTAACGTGATAAGTCACCTGATTGTCAATTACCGTATCAGGAATAATTAACAATGTACTGTCAATTAGCGTATTACTGGTGACAGAAGCTGTGCTGTTGATACTATCCAATGCGTATATGATCCTACTTCTGTTAATAGTCTTTGCTTCAGTACCCGCAAATATCAAAATTAATGCGCCGAGTAATAATAAAAATTTTTGTTTCATGGTTTCGCTGGTATTTTAGAAAGTATATTTATTAGATTGTTTGGTTTGTCATGTATTACCCTGAATTAATTTTTCCATTTTTATCAGCCTCTTCAGCGAAAAATGACGTTTACAGGGATTTATATATTTCCGCAAACATTTTGTATTGGTATTCACCCAAAAGTGTAAAAAATAATTAAAGTCTTGTTTCCTATAGTAATTATGAGACAAAAGTATTAAAATAACAATAATAAAAGAATAGAAAAATGTACTTATACATAAAAAAAAATTCATTGTGTTTTTCCGGTAAGGAAAGAATCACCTTCCGGATTTCCCTTTTTATATTTGAAATTATCGAATTTAAATTCAAAGTAATTGATTAATATCAATTGATTTAGAATTTGAATTTAGTCTGATTCCTTTTAAGTATGATAGAACAAGACCGGATGTTTTGAATGATCCTGTTAAATTTTCAGTTTGAGAATCAGAAACTTTTCAATTCGTTGATACAATTTCTCTATCAGGATCAATTAATTCAGTTTCCATGCTTTGGTATAAAATAAAATTACGTTTTAAATTTTTATAATTTGAGATTTAAAATTGACCGATTGTGAGTTTATTTGAATAAAATACAAGCCATCGGCAAGCATCCCGATTGGGATTGCTTCTTTGTAAGAATGCATGAATGTATAAATTACAAGTTTTCCGGTTATATCATAAACTGAAACTTCCGACTTGCCTGACTCTGCGGTTTCGATATTTAATAAATCTGCTGAAACGGGATTTGGAAAGATTTTTACCGTTCCATTTTGTATGTTTTTTAACGCAGAGGATGCATCTGATACTTCCATTACTTTCGATATGATTCTTGTTTCATTGGTTGAATTTATTTTAAGAGAAACTTTGTATTTACCGGTTCGGGTTGGGACTAATTCCTGTTCTTCTCCACCGTCAGCTTCAGAAATGGGCTTGTCATTATAATACCATTGATAAGCGTAAGCTATTGGAACCGACAATTTTCCGTTCGAATAAGTAATTTCGGGTTTGATAGCGGTCATCATTTCTTTTACTTTTTGGGCGATCAGCGTTGCACCTAATGTCTTTGGATGTATACTGTCAGCCTGAAAATAATTACTGTTAAACCAACTCGTCGAGTTTCCATTAAATGCATCAAACAGATCAATCAATCCTACTCCCGATTCCAACGCAATTTGCTTAATTTTAGTATTAACGGAATCTTTTACATAACCGAAAAGAATAGTCCAGCTCACATGTTGACCGGGAGGTATGAGCCCAACCCATACCTCCGGTTTTGATGGTAAATTCTGAAAGACCTGAATCATTTCTTTGTAATTACTGACAAATTCATTCCCATGTGGATTCCAGTTTGTCGTTTTCGCATCGTTGGTTCCCAACTCAATCATTACCTGATTTGGAAGAAAGGCTTTTGCATTCGTATAAGCTGCTTCGTTCCAATAAGGCTTGTCGCCTTTTTTCAACATGGTACGAGAGCTGACCCCAAAATTTCCCACTTCCCAACCGGCAGAACCCAACATGCCCAACATTTGTGCGGGATAGCTTTGAGTCGCCGGAGATGAGAGGCCATAACCAAACGTTATACTATTCCCGACACAGGCTATTTTTTGTTTTGTAGCCTGAGAATAGCTGACTAACGGTAAAAGTAGTCCAATGAATAATGAGTAGAATCGTTTTTTTATTTTCAATTCAGGCATATTCTTCGTTTAGTTCTTAATGATTTTTCGCAAATAGGAATTTGTACTGTCAGATATCTTTACAAAATAGATTCCGGTTACTAAACCACTCATATTCAATTCGTGATTTAACTCGTTGGCCGAACAAGTCTCCGACTGAACCAACATTCCGACCTGATCGATAATGTCTATTTTTATTCTTCCCGACAAACAACCTATGCTGACATAACAATTATCTTTAACTAAATTTGGAAAAACCCTGACTGTAACACCATTTACATCCTCTATTCCATCGGCAAAATCGACAGAAATAATTCCTTCCGTTATGCGTGAGGTGTTCCATTTCAGACCTTCTGCAGGAAGAGCAGGAGTGATGTCATCAAAATTTCCACTGATAGTTGCTGCGGATAAGATATTGTAGGTATTTCCAGCCTGATAAGCAGATCCATTATTTATCATTTCCAGTGTTCCTTTCAAAATGACAGTTCCAGTAATAGCTAATTTATCGTTTGAACTTCCTGAGACTTTAATTGAAGTTTTAGCTCCGGTTTGTAATACAAGATTATTAGCAAATGTAAGTGTTCCGATTGTAGTATTGCCAGGCATGAGTGTTCCTCCTGAATTAAGTACCACGCCTCCCGAAATAATACCTTTACCGGCTAAAATACCTGTATTTTTTACATATACTGTTCCTGTTCCTGTAGCACTACCGGTAGTATTGCTGACTATCAGCTTTCCTCCATTAATATTTGTGGTTGTCGTATAGGTATTTGCATTATTCAGTGTCCACGATCCTGTACCCACTTTGGTTATAGTAGCTCCATCTGTTATTGTTCCGTTGAAAATAGCATCTCTGTTATCGCCCCCAATTATCCAGTTTCCACCTCCTAAATTTGAACCGGTAACACCGGAAACAGAACCAATATTCATAGTCGTGGAATTCGATGTACCACTCGCTCCTGTAGCATAAACAGCCATATAAACAGTAGCACCCAAGCTTATATTTGCCAGCGAAAATCCGTTGGAATTTGTATTAATACGGAATTGTCCACCATCAGTATCACTGGTAACATTCAGTTTTCCGGTGAAATTATTACCTCCTCCGGCCACTAAATCGGCACGTACATAAGGGACATAATAGTTCAGAG
>JAQTOL010000384.1 GCA_028748945.1 Paludibacter sp. | reverse complement strand
TCTGGTTTTCTTTGGTTACTTTTTTTGCAGCCGCTTTTTCATCGTCGTTTGCAAATTCACCACGGGGTTTGCCTTCTTCTTCTTCATAGAAACGAAGGTTTTCAAGCAATAATACTTCACCGGCTTTCAGTCCGGCTGCCATTTTTGCTGTTTCTTCGCCCATACAGTCGGGAGCAAATTTTACGTCAACGCCTAATAAGTCTGAAACATGAGCTAAAATAGATTTCAACGAATACTTGGGATCCGGATTCTTTTTTGGCCGGCCCATGTGCGAAGCAATGATAAGACTTCCACCATCACTCAAAATCTTTTTCAAAGTTGGCATGGCAGCCCGGATTCTTGTATCATCAGTAATTTCGGAGTTTTCGTTCAAAGGTACATTAAAGTCAACCCGAACGAATGCTCTTTTACCTGCAAAATTAAATTTGTCAATAGTTTGCATATTGTTATTATTATAATGGTTTGTTATTTCTTATTCAAACAAATAGGGTGTAAACCTGCAATTGTCCTGTTCAATTAAAATATTTCCCGTAATCTAATCCTTTTCCTCTTTGTATTCCGGGTTCCGAAGGTTCTTTTTTTTATTTTGACGACTACAAAGGTACAAAAAAAGTTATATAAAATGAACATACAACCTTTAGGTATTGAATATTGATAACGCTTATTTTAATATTCAAATAAATAAGGAAATATTTCTTTAATGAATGTTTATTTGTAATTATAATAAATTTTTAATTGTATCTTTGCGTCCAAATTAAGAAATCATTATTTCAAAACTATAAAAATATATTATTATGTCAAAAGTAACTGTAGTAGGTGCAGGAAATGTAGGTGCAACGTGTGCAAATGTTCTTTTATTCAATGAAGTAGCGGATCAGGTAGTTATGCTCGACGTGAAAGAAGGTGTATCGGAAGGAAAAGCATTGGATATGCTTCAAACCGCAACCCTTCTTGGATATGATTCAACAATTGTAGGTTGTACCAACGATTATGCCCAAACAGCCGGTTCCGATGTCGTTGTGATTACTTCGGGTATTCCACGTAAACCGGGTATGACCCGTGAAGAGTTGATTGGTGTGAATGCCGGAATTGTAAAAAGTGTTGTTGAGAATATTCTTAAGTTTTCCCCGAATGCAATTATTGTTGTGGTAAGTAATCCAATGGATACAATGACCTATCTGGCATTGAAAGCTACCGGAATTGCAAAGAACAAACTGATCGGTATGGGTGGTACGTTGGATAGTTCACGTTTCAAATGCTATTTAGGCAAGGCATTGAATGCGAATCCGAATGAGATTGAAGGGTTGGTTATAGGTGGTCACGGAGATACGACAATGATTCCGTTAACCCGTTTTGCTACTTACAAAGGTCGTCCGGTTGCCGATCTTTTAGACAAAGCTACCCTGGACAAAGTTGTAGCCGATACCATGGTTGGAGGTGCAACTTTAACCGGTTTACTCGGAACTTCTGCTTGGTATGCTCCCGGAGCAGCAGCTGCTTATTTGGTTGAATCGATAATTCATGACCAAAAGAAGATTATTCCTTGCTGTGTATTCCTTGAAGGTGAATACGGTCAAAACGACATTTGTATTGGTGTGCCTGTTTCAATTGGAAAAAATGGCGTTGAAGAAATCGTTGATTACAAATTGAACGCCGATGAAAAAGCTTTGTTCGAAAAGAGTGCAGCTGCAGTTCGTGCAACCAACAATGTCCTGAAAGAAATTAATGTATTGTAAATTGTATAAAAGTATTGAGTAATTCTTACAGATATAAGAAGTATTGGAATACACAAGATTATTAATTATACATTGAAATATAACTGTTTACATTATTAAAATAAATCAAAAAGCTTTTGATTTTATTGCTTTAGTAAAAGAATTAGTATATCTTTGTACTCATTACATAAATTGAAATTTTTAAAACTATGCATACATCTTTGGAATCTCATCAGTATTTACGTCAACATTCCATCAAACCATCGGTACAACGTACAGCGGTTATGGATTATTTAATGAAAAACAGGACTCATCCTACGGTAGATGAAATCTATTCTGCATTAAGCCCGTCAATGCCGACTTTATCAAAAACAACGGTTTACAATACCATGGACATTTTTGTTGAAAAGGGTGCTGTAAGAGCGTTGGTCATTGATGAAAAGAATTCCCGCTACGATGTTGATGTTTCGGCACACGCGCATTTTATATGTAAGAGCTGTGGTAAGGTTTTTGATATTTTTAATTTGAAACCGGTTTTATTTCAACTGCCGAAGGATACTCCATTTAAAATTGATTCGGTTGAAATATCGTATTCAGGTATTTGCGATTCATGTAAAGGAAATTAGGCAACAGGACTGATAACTTTAAAGCACACTTTTTAAAGTGTGCTTTTTTTTATTCGTTTTTTTTAATATCTTTGACCCTATCAAAAAAAGAGAAATTGACCGTTTTGATTTTAATGTGAAATATGTCTTTGGAATATTCTATTTTAAATTCAAATTTTTCTAACGACTAAAAAGAAAGAGTATTATGAAAAGAATTACACTTGTTTTGTGCCTGTTTTTGACAGTAGCTTTGGTTTTTTCTCAACAAAAAGTAAAAAAGGGATTTGGCTTTGGCGCTTTACCTGCAATTTCCTACGATTCCGATTTGGGTTTTCAGTATGGTGCTCTGGTTAATTTATATGACTATGGTGATGGCTCGGCTTATCCAAAATACAATCATTCCCTTTATCTTGAACTTTCAACCTACACCAAAGGAACAACAATTGCCCGGTTGCGTTACGATTCTGAAAGGTTGATTCCCAACGTTCGTTCTACACTCGATATAGCCTATGTCCCCGATCAAATGTCTGATTTTTATGGGTTCAACGGTTACCAAAGTAAGTTTGATCTGGCCACAAGTAAATTGTATCGTAATTTTTACAAAAACGAGAAAAATACATTCAGAATAAAAGCCGACTTTCAGGGATATTTTGGCGGATCAAAATTTGGATGGGTTGCCGGTTATGCTTTTTATAATTTCAAAATTGACACCGTAAATATTACTAAATTAGGATTGTCCCCGGTTCCCGGTGGTGATTTATTTCAAAGATATAAAGCCTGGGGAATCATTGATGCCAATGAAGCAGCTGGTGGCAGTATAAATTATTTTAAAGCAGGATTGAAATATGATACCCGTGATCAACTGGCCTGCCCGACAAAAGGGATTTTTACGGAAGCAGTAGTTCAGACTGCTCCTAAATTTCTAAATCAGACAAATCCGCATACCAAAATGGCGATTATTCATCGTCAGTATTTTTCGCTGGCTAAGGATCTGATATTTGCTTACCGTCTCGATTATCAAACGACACTGGGAAGCGATAAGGTTCCGTATTATGCACAACCTGAATTGATCACCAGTTATTTAATCGCAGCTACTAATCAGGGACTTGGTGGTAAGGTCTCGGTTCGTGGTATTTTACGAAACAGGATAATCGGAGATGCAGTTGGTTTTGGTAATTTCGAATTCCGTTATAAGTTCCTGCGTTTTGAATGGTTGAAACAGAATTTTTACCTGGGCACGAATGTGTTCTTCGATTCGGGAATTATTTTAAAGCCGATAGCAATGGATTTGACAAACGTTTCGGCTCCTGATAAGGCTATGTACTTTAATGATTATGCATCGGGTAAATTTCATTCGGCCGCAGGAATCGGTCTGAAGATAGGCTGGAATGAAAACTTTATC
>JAQTOL010000383.1 GCA_028748945.1 Paludibacter sp. | reverse complement strand
CGATTAGTAGAGGTTATATAATTTAGTAGTTTTTTATTGACCCCCAAACCCCCAATCCCGATAGCTATCGTGGAGGGGCTTTAAGACGAAGTATCTGATATTTTATTAACGTTAAAACGTTTCTTAAAAGTACTCTTAAGTCCCTCTCCGGGGGTGCCGATAGCTATCGGTATAGGGGCTTTATTTCATCGTCAGTTTTCGCAATGCCGGATTGATGCGCCAGGTAGTGGCAACAACAATCAAAGTCATGATACCACCGAATGCCACCGATGGAATAAGTCCCATAAATTTGGCGGCTACTCCCGATTCGAAAGCTCCCAACTCGTTGGAAGACCCGATAAAAATACTGTTCACCGAACCCACCCGGCCACGCATGTGTTCGGGGGTATACAGTTGTAAAATGGTACCACGTATCACCACACTTACATTATCGAATAATCCGCTTAATAAAAGAAGTAACCCCGACAACCAGAAATACCGGGAGAAAGCAAAACCAATCATGCACAATCCGAAAGCTGCAACTGCAAGAAAAAGCGTTCGTCCGCTGTTTTTTTCAGGGGGATAAAACATAAGAAAGACCGACATAATAATGGCTCCAACAGCCGGGCAAGCCCGTAGAAATCCGAGTCCCTGCGGTCCGACATGCAAAATATCGGAAGCATAAACCGGTAACATGGCCACGGCACCGCCAAAAAGTACGGCAAACATATCGAGAGAAAACATACCCATCAGTTCCGGTGACTTTCTCACGAAACGAAGTCCTTCCTTTATACGGCTGTAAATATCTTCTTCCAGCTTATTGTATGTGCTCACCAGTTGTTTTATTTCCATACGGCTGACCAGCCCCAACGAAATCGTGTAGAGTACAAAAACGGTACTATAGGCAACCGTGATGGATGAGAAACCGTAAATAAGTCCACCCACAGCCGGTCCCATAACGGCTGCCACCTGCCAGTTGGCACTGTTCCAGGTGGCGGCATTGGCATAATGGGCTTTATCCACCAACTGGCCTATAACTGCTGTATTGGCAGGCATAAGTATTCCCCGTGACAGTCCGGTAAGAAATACAGTTATAAAAACAGGCCAGATACCCAGTCGTTCGTAGGAATGAAAGGATTCGATACTATATGACGTTAGTATGGCAGAACCAAGCAATAGCAACAAAGTAGTGAAACGTATGATCTTTTTCTTATCCCATAAATCGACGTAATGTCCGGCAAAAAGCGATATGGAAATTTGCGGAACCACCTCCGTCAGCCCTATCATACCCAGCCAAAGGACATCTTTGGTAAGGAAATACATATGCCAGCTTACAATCACCGATTGCATCAGCGTGGCCATGGTCATAAAAAAACGGTATCCCAGAAAATACCTGAAATCGCGGTAACGAACCGCCCTAAAAGCGTCACTGCTATAAAACAAACTAAACATCCTTTTGAGTTTAAAAAACGGCTGCAAAGTTACGGAAATTAATTTCACATTGAGTGACAAGAATCTTTGATTCACAACTTCGAAATATTAAAAAAATCGTTACATTTGCCTTGTTAAGTAAATCTCTATTCCGGTAGAAAATGTTTATGGATTGCAAACCTGCCTGCCGCCGGCAAGTCCAACGAATACAAGAACCGGGATTGCAAACCTGCTTGCAGTAGGCAAGTCCCGGTGACAAGCAGCAACATTTATACATTGAAAGAACATATCCGGGAGTATGGGTTACGAAAGATACTATTACAAAATATGTAAAATAAAAATAATATGAAAAAATATCTTATAGTATTTGTAACTCTATTTATATTATTTTCTTGTAAAGAAAAAGTAAAAAGATATTATTATGATAGTGGAGAATTACGAACAGAAGAGTTCGCAATTAAAGATAATGACAGTATTACATATTTTAAAAAATATTATAAGAATGGTGTTTTGCTGGAAGAAGGTTACCTTAAAGATGAATCAATAACTGATGGTGCAATGAAAATTTATTATGCTGATGGCGAACTAATGTGGAAAGGAGAAATAAAAAACAATGTAATTCAGGATGATTTCAAGTGGAAATGGATAGATTGTATTAAAGACAGATTAAAGGGAGTTGAAATTGACGGTAATCCAAAAGAACTTATAAGTGGAAAGACTTACAAATTCCGTATAATTATACCAGACTTACACCCTCAATTTTTTGACGTAGTAGATGTTAAATACAAAAGTATTCATAACTCTTTAGATACCGATTTTTATCCATATAAATTTACTTGTATGAAGTCTCAGGGAAATATATTCAGAATTATTTTTATGGACACAAGTGGTCATTTTGTCAGAGGGAAAATGGAATATGTTTTTTTTATAACTCCTTCAAATAAAAATCATATTACTAAATTTGATGAATTGAAAGATAGTAGTATATTAAGTGTGGAAAAAGAAAGGAAATTTAGTGATGGTTCAACTGATACGGTGACTGTTTATAGATAACATATTCGGTCCGTCCTAGCGGATTTGATTATTAGATAAGCAAAGGATTCAGAATGGTGGGTGGGTCCCGATAGCTATCGCGGATGTGATCCCAACCTTTGTTTTATAAGGATTTATAATCCGCTACTTTTAAATATTTAAAACTTTCACTATATTTGTCAAGTTAAATTCATTCAAATTGACATTCAGCATAAAATTCAAAATTCGCGTTATAGTTCGGGTATTGATAATGCAGATGGTAAAGGGTTGTTGGATGTTATGGTTGTTTAGATTTAATAGTTAAGCGGATTACATCCCGATAGCTATCGGGACCTTATAATACATTACGACGGGATTCCAAAAATCACGTCAAACAAAGCGAGCATTTGAGCGTAAATCCGAGAGGACAGGGGTATATCCGCTGGGATGGGCGTTGCAATTCAATATATAAATCGTCGCCAAACGCCCGTTTGAACCACAGTACGGCTTTTTCCGCCTCTTCCAGGTTTCCGCTTTCCACTTTTTTATGAATTTCAGCACCCGGACAGGTAACGGATATTTTATAACCGCGACGAAAAATTGGTTGGGAAGTTATCCGCAATTTATACATAGATGCTGTAAAAAGAAGAAAATAGGGCTCAAATAGAAACTATAAGCAGTAGAAAATAATTCCCCGATCTATTACCTACTATTCATTCCATCTTCATAAATTTGATAATCAATAAAAATATGTATTTTTGCATTTCATTACAGCAAATTACAATTATGAAATTCAAGATTCACATTTTAATTTCTACTTTGTTATTCTGCTTTGTAGGTTGTTCATTTATACCCGATGAACTGAAAACAGCCGAAAAGTTGATCGAGACCGCTCCCGATTCTGCCCTGCATATCCTGCAAAACCTCCCGGCAGATCGTTATAAATCGGGAGAAAGCCGGGCATTGTACGGGCTACTGATGATTCGCACACTCGACAAGAAGCTTCTTCCGCTTAAACCGGATTCCTTACTCGACTTTTCAATTTCCTATTATCAGAAAAATCCCGATCATGACCGTCTGGCTACCTGCTACCTGTATAAAGGACGCAGCTATAAATATAATAACCTGTACGAAAAGGCGATAGATTATTATCTGAAGGCATTGGATGAAATTCAAAATCAGGATAACAATCTACTCTTTGGTCGTATCTATTTGGATTTAGGGGAAATCTATAATATACAACAGGACTATGGGTTGGCACGCGATAAATTTATAGCAGCATACGGTTATTTTACGAAAGGAGAG
>JAQTOL010000382.1 GCA_028748945.1 Paludibacter sp. | reverse complement strand
CAATGCTTTGCGTGAAAGTTTGAATTTACCGGTTTTCTGATCAATTTCGAGCAGTTTCACATCAATCATATCGCCTTCTTAGATGCATGACTGATCCATGGTTTCAATACGAACCCAATCAATTTTGGAAATAAACAAGCATTTCTAAGCATGAAAACACAAAAAATAAAATAGCCAACAAATAAAACCTGCAATATTTACACTTATAAAACATGTTTTTCGTGTAATAAGTGTATATTTGCAACACTTTATTCAACTTATAATCATGAAAAGAGACAAACTAAGTGAATTGCGGTCATGGAAAAACAGTAGTTCCCGAAAACCACTTATCCTTCGTGGAGCACGTCAGGTAGGAAAAACATGGCTTCTGAAAGAATTTGCTAAAACGGATTACCGACAATATGTATATGTGAATTTTGAAGATTCGCCTAATTTAAAATCATTATTCTTACAAGATTTTAATATTGAACGTATTTTGAATGTTTTAGAAATTCATTCCCAGTTCAAAATCATTGCCAATGATACATTAATCATCTTTGACGAAATACAGGAAGCCGAAAGCGGAGTTTCCGTATTGAAATATTTTTGTGAAAATGCTCCTGAATATCACGTTATCGCAGCAGGTTCGCTTCTGGGAATTGCCTTCCACAAACAAACATCGTTCCCCGTAGGAAAAGTTGATTTTATTGATTTATATCCCATGTCATTTACTGAGTTTTTATTGGCTTTGGGTGAGGAGAGACTTACAGAAGTTTTAAAACAAAAAGACTGGATCACACTTTCAATTTTTAAAAACAAACTTACAGATTATTTGCGATACTATTTTTTTGTGGGTGGAATGCCGGAAGTAGTAGCATCATACATTGAAATGAAAGATATGCAACAAGTGCGACATATTCAAAACAGAATTCTGTTATCCTATCAGGGAGACTTTTCAAAACACTCACCTTATGAAATAGTTCCACGCATACAAATAGTTTGGCAAAGCATTGTATCACAGTTAGCCAAAGAAAATAAGAAATTCATTTACGGTTTTATTCGAGATGGAGCACGAGCAAAGGACTTTGAATTGGCCATTCAATGGTTAACTGACAGTGGATTGTTACTAAAGTGTCATCGTATAACTAAACCCGAAATGCCTTTAATCGCTTTTCAGGATTTATCAGCATTCAAACTCTATTTGCATGACGTAGGATTATTAGCAGCTATGTCAGGAATTGACAGCAAGTCTATCATCGATGGAAATGCTTTATTTACACAATTCAACGGTTCAATTGCCGAGCAGTATATAATGCAGCAATTAAAATTGAAATCTGACCGTGTAATTGGTTACTGGACAAATGACAGAAGTACCTCAGAAGTTGATTTTGTGATTCAGGATAATGGGAAAATTATCCCAATTGAAGTAAAATCCGGAGAAAATCTAAAAGCAAAAAGTTTTAAACTATTCTGTCAGAAATACAAACCCGAAATTGCAATTCGCACTTCACTAGCCGGTTATAAGGAAGAAGACTGGATGACAAACATTCCGTTATGGGGCATTGAAACCATATAAACTTAAAAAGCTGCAACCTTTTTGGATTGCAGCTTTTGAGTTTAATTGTCAACTGTCAATTATCAACTGTCAACTTATTCAGCTTTCGGTTTATCTTCTCTTGGAGGACGTGGCAACAATGCTTTGCGTGAAAGTTTGAATTTACCTGTTTTCTGATCAACTTCGAGCAGTTTCACATCAATCATATCGCCTTCTTTGATGCCTGACTGATCCATGGTTTCAATGCGAACCCAATCAATTTCGGAAATATGCAACAAACCTTCCTTACCCGGCATAAATTCAACGAATGCACCGTAAGGCATCACCGATTTTACTTTCGAAGGATAAGTTTCGCCTACTTCAGGAATAGCAACAATGCCTTTAATTTTATATAAAGCAGCATCGATGGCTGTTTTATTGTTGGCTGCAATTTCCACACGTCCCTGATCACCCACTTCTTCGATGGTAATGATAGCACCTGTTTCAGCCTGCATATTTTGAATAATTTTTCCTCCAGGTCCAATGATAGCACCAATCGATTCTTTCGGAATAAACATCACCACGATACGTGGAGCATTTGGCTTCATATCAGGACGGGGAGCTTCCAATGTTTCCTGTATTTTACCTAAAATATGCATACGGCCTGCTTTGGCTTGTTTCAGGGCAGTTTCCAGAATTTCGTACGAAAGTCCATCTACCTTAATATCCATTTGCGTAGCTGTAATACCATCTTTTGTTCCGGTTACCTTGAAGTCCATATCACCTAAGTGATCTTCGTCACCCAAGATATCTGAAAGAACGGCAAAGTTTTTACCTTTATTCTCGGAAATCAATCCCATAGCAATACCCGAAACCGGTTTCTTGATTTGAACCCCTGCATCCATCAACGCCAATGTTCCGGCACAAACCGTAGCCATTGACGACGAACCGTTCGATTCCAGAATATCGGAAACCACACGGATAACATAAGGATAGTTTTCAGGAATCATATTTTTCAATGCACGTAAAGCCAGGTTACCATGACCTACTTCGCGACGCCCAACACCACGGGAAGCGCGGGCTTCGCCGGTAGAGAACGGAGGGAAGTTATAATGCAACAAGAAACGTTCTTTTCCGCGGATCAACGCTTCGTCAACAAGTTTCTCATCCATCTTAGTACCCAGGGTTACAGTAGTCAACGACTGTGTTTCACCACGGGTAAATACTGCCGAACCATGTGTTCCGGGTAAATAATCCACTTCGGACCAAATGTGACGGATTTCAGTTGTTTTACGACCATCGAGGCGTTTGCCTTCGTCCAGAATAGAACGACGCATAGCTTCTTTCTCCACTTCGTGGTAATATTTACTGATCAATCCTTTTTTAGCAGCAGCTTCTTCAGGATCAAGGCTTTCAATATATTCAGTCTTTACTGCTTCAAAGTTATCACTGCGTGAGTGTTTATCAGTATCACAAGCGGTTGCTAATTTATAAGCTTTTTCGTATGTTTTTGCCCAAACATCTTTTTTCAGATCTTCGTCTTTTTCTTCGTGGTTATAGGTACGTTTTACCGTTTTTCCCACTTCTTCCATCAATTCAATCTGAGCCTGACATTGAACTTTAATAGCTTCGTGAGCTACTTTCATAGCGTTCAATAAATCTTCTTCGCTCACTTCTTTCATTTCGCCTTCCACCATCATGATATTATCAAGGGTAGCAGCAACCATGATTTCCATGTCGGCAGATTCCAGTTGTTCGAAAGTCGGATTCACAACGAATTCGCCATTTACACGAGCAACACGAACTTCGGAAATAGGTCCGTTGAAAGGTACATCCGAAACAGCTAAAGCAGCCGAAGCAGCCAAACCGGCCAGTGCATCGGGTATATCCACCCCGTCAGCCGAAAACATGGTAACGGTAACAAAAGTTTCAGCGTGGAAATCATCCGGAAACAAAGGGCGTAAAGCGCGGTCGACCAGACGTGAAACCAGAATTTCATAATCCGAAGCACGGCCTTCGCGACGAAGGAAACCACCGGGGAAACGACCCGAAGAGGCAAATTTTTCTTTATAATCAACCGACAGCGGCATAAAATCCGTTCCCGGAGCAGCGTCTTTGGCCGAACAAACGGTGGCCAACAACATGGTGTCGCCCATGCGAACCATAACAGAACCATCGGCTTGTTTAGCCAATTTACCTGTTTCAATAGTAATGGTGCGTCCATCACC
>JAQTOL010000381.1 GCA_028748945.1 Paludibacter sp. | reverse complement strand
TTTTTCGTTCAATAGCTTCAATTGTCGGAACAAACAAATAATCTTCGACCCGGTTATGTGAGACAATATCAATTTCGCAGGACAAAATATCGAATAATACTTCAGTTAGTAAATGATTACTTCCCTTGGCAGGATAATATTTGATCAGTATGTTTTTTAATTCTTCGAGTTTCGAATCAATCTCATTGTGACGATCCTGAAAAATGGAAATACTGTATCGTGGATCATTCTCTCCTTTTATAAGTTGTAAAACGTAAGGGAAAACGACCTTATCTTCATATTCCATGTGTTTCTGAACTTCGGATACATATTCATCAAAGAATTTCATAAAAATGATGCCGTAGGGGATATTTTCATCGTTCACATTGACGGCTTCGAGCAATTTGTTACGTATGGCAGGCAATTTAAAACTCAGAAAATAACTGTGTGCATTCTTCAGATAATCAACAATTGATACGATCGAAATATTTTCATTGACATTATCAACTTCAAAATTTTCTTCAGACAGAAAATTGACAACTGCTAAAAAGGTATCACAGTCTATTCCACTTGATTCACAAACTTCTTTCACCGTTTTATCGCCAAATCCTAATGATAACCCAAAGCGGCTTATTACCATCAGTAATGAATGGTCTTCATGTATCAAACGGCTCAACTTTTCGTTTGCTGAGAATTTTTGTTGCTTTTGCATTTCTGATTACTTTTTACCGGTTTAGAACAAAATATATTTTCAGGTTGGATAATAATTTTAAATTCATGTTTTTAATTCAATTGCAAAGATACCTATCTATAATGTTTCTAAAGACTGAAAGTTCAAAAAACATATTAAATGTTATTGAAAATTTAGAAAAAATGATCGTATTGTTCGAATTTAAAAAGAAAAGGCTAAATTTGAGGTCAAAATTTCCACGACATGAATAGTATACCACTCAAACGAACCTACATTTTCATTTTGTTCTTATTAATAAATATGCCGGCTATCTGGTGTCAGAAAGAATATGGCATAGTTGACAAAACGGTCGACTTTGGGATGCGAAAGGCAGAAAACCGGAAGATTTCAGCAGTCATCATTCATTCTACCTATAATAACTCGGGGGGTGAAAAGTACAATATTGACCTGATCATCAAACAATTTCACCGATACAACGTGAGTTCACATTATGTAATTGACAGAGAAGGGATTATTTATTCACTAGTAAATGAAAAAAACATATCATTTCAGGCGGGTAAAAGTAGTTTGCCCGATGGAACGACAGCCGTAAATACCTGTTCAATCGGAATCGAACTGATGTGCTCAACAGAAGATTCACCAACCGGAGAACAACTGAAATCATTACTAAATTTAGTGAAAGATATTCAAAGCCGGTATCAAATTCAATATGTTCTTCGTCATAGTGACATTGCACCGGGACGAAAAACCGATCCATGGAATATGAACTGGGATGATTTTTTACATGATTTGGCTAAGTGATGAAAAATGAACTAACGCCGTATTCGAATCTGAATAGCATTTTCAAGAGGTTCTTCACTAAAGAAAATTAAATATCCACCACCACCGGCACCACTCATTTTCCAGCCCAATACTTTCTTTTTATACTGTTCAATTTGTTCCAAAATATCCGGTGATACCATATTGGGGAACATGGCAATTTGCGCTTCATAACTTTCAGTCATGTACTTACCAACTTCAATTGCATCTTGCTGTTGTAGGGCTTTCCAACAATTTTCAGCAGCTTCACTCAGTTTTTTAGCACTCTTTTCATTGATAGTTGTATTTGCCAAAACATCGTAATCATCGCGACGGGGATAAAGAGGAATCATCCAAATCCGTTGTTCAATCCAATCGAGCAATCCTGCAACACGCACACTTTGAATATCACCCGGCCAGTAACCTCCATCGTAAAAAAACTTATTCAGTCCCGGCATGGTAATGCCAAGCGAATCCTGCGAACCACTCACATATTTTGTTCCCGGAGGATTTTCAAAACAGAAAAGTGTTTTGGCCAGTTTTTCTCTGTCACCTTCGGGGATATCGGTTTGCCAGAGTTCGATTGCTTTCCGGCGACTGCTGGTTGACATACCGCTCCGGTCGTTAAATTCATAATCCGGTTCAATACAAATGGTTATCACCGAGCCACTGGCATATTTACTTACATAAGGTTGATCAAGCCAACCTCCTGCCAGATCAATCCGGTAGGGAATCAGACATTCCTTGCGCAATGCTGTTGTGGAGCGGGCGGGTAAATCTCCGTGTGGGACGCGCTTACTAACCACATATTCAATTCCCATTTCTTTGCAGAGAGTTTCTTTGGCAGCAGTATGTCCATCGGCATTGACAAAGAAAATATCAGGTTTCAAGGTTTTAAATTCATCCAAAAAGTCCAACAGCCCGCTTCCCGAATTAATCCACGCATCTTTCACTACTTTCAGTGATTTCACCATGTACAATCTTTCCGCATCGGTATTAACTGTTTTACGCGCCTTCAACTCGTTTATAGTATTATCGGAGCCGATACCTACATATAAATCACCGTGTTGTGCCGCTTCCTCAAAAAAAGCTACATGCCCGCTGTGCAACATATCATAGCAACCGCTAACAAAAACTTTTTTGCCCATAATATTGAACTTTATTTTACGACCTGTTTAAGTAAAAAATCTTTGAACGAATCAAAATCTTTTGATAACGCCTGACTTTTCTTTTCTCCTTTCATAAATTCCTGAAGTTTTTGGGGGATTTCTACTCTCTCACCCAGAATACTTTCAACAGTTTCAAGAAATTTGGCCGGATGTGCCGTTTCAAGAAATATTCCAAACTCCGTTTCTTTTAAATCATCTTTCAATGCCTGATACCCACAAGCTCCGTGCGGATCGAGCAAATATCCGGTTTCCTGTTTACAGTTTTTCAAGGTGGCGGCAATTTGTTCATCATTATAGCTGACAGCACTAATTTCAGATGAAATTTCTGCATGGGAACCATCATATAAATCAAGTACTCTCGCAAAATTACTTGGATCACCCACATCCATGGCGTTGGCAATAGTGGATACCGAAGGACGCGGTTTGTACACTCCTGTTTTTATATATTGAAGAAAAATGTCGTTCCGGTTATTGGCTGCAATAAAGCGTTTCACAGGTAATCCCATTTTTTTAGCAAAAAGTCCGGCGGTTAAATTACCAAAATTCCCGCTTGGAACACAAATAACCATTTCCAACTCTTTTTTCGACAATTTGGGATTGAATGATTTCAGTTGTGAATACGCATAAAAATAATAAAATGACTGCGGTAAAAAACGAGCGACATTGATAGAATTTGCTGAAGTCAGTTTCATTTTGGCATTCAGTTCTTCGTCCATAAAGGCAGATTTCACCAGGGCCTGACAATCATCAAATGTTCCATTTACTTCTAATGCAGTAATGTTCTGTCCTAAAGTAGTAAACTGACATTCCTGAATAGGACTTACCAGGTCTTTGGGATATAATACATAAACATGAATACCTTCTACACCCAGGAATCCATTGGCCACAGCACTTCCGGTATCTCCCGAAGTGGCTACCAATACATTTACCAAAGTATCATTATTCTGTTTTTGAATAAAATAACCGAGTAAGCGAGACATAAAACGTCCGCCAACATCTTTAAACGCCAACGTAGGTCCATGATACAATTCCAGACTGTAGATATTATCATTTACATGTACCACAGGCACATCGAAATTCAGTGTTTCATACACGATTTTCTTCAACGCCTC
>JAQTOL010000380.1 GCA_028748945.1 Paludibacter sp. | reverse complement strand
CTGCCCGAGTTTGCGTGCTGATTATATTCAGGGGAATATCTACAAGGATGATTTCTGGAAGGTTTGGAATGAAAAATACCAAATCATGCGTGATCGGTCCTGGACAAAAACAGGAAAATGTGCGACCTGCAAATCCTACAAATTCTGCGAAGGAAATGGTCTGCATTTGCGCGATGAAATGACCGGAGATATCCTGTGTTGTCATTTAGATTTACTAAAAGTTTAAGGCAAATTCATAGTTTAGTTAGCCTTAACCCATAACAACAATTATCCATACGCCCCTTCCAAATTCAAAAAACAGGGAAATCAATCGGGGAATTCGAAACTTTATTCCCGAAAATAATTATCTTTGCGTTCATTTGATTTAAAAAACTTTTCTTACTCATGAATAAATTGGTTTTTGCTACCAATAATCCACATAAACTGTCTGAAGTCCGGGCTATTTTGGAACCTTTGTTTAAAATTGTAAGCTTAGCGGACTTGAATTGCAACGAAGAAATACCCGAAACGGCTGAAACACTGGATGGCAATGCCTTACTTAAAGCCAGGTATATCCACGATAAATTCGGATTGGATTGCTTTGCCGATGATACAGGATTGGAAGTTGAAGCCCTGGGTGGTGAACCGGGGGTTTATTCGGCACGTTATGCCGGTGAAGAAAATGATGCAAAAAAAAACATGTCTAAAGTATTGAGATTATTAGGTAATAATACAAATAGAAAGGCTTGTTTTCGGACTGTTATTACATTGATACAAGGCAAGGAAGTATCATTTTTTGAAGGTAGAATAGACGGAGAAATTGCATTGCATCCCGGTGGTGAAAGCGGATTCGGATATGACCCGATATTTATACCAAAAGATTATGATCTTAGCTTTGCACAATTAGATATTGACAAAAAAAATCAAATCAGTCACAGAGCATTAGCTGTAAAAAAACTGGCAGAATATTTACTGCATAAATCCTAAGATATTGCTTGTTATGAATACAGATTTTTATTTTTAAACTTTAAATTGTAAAAATTCTCATTGTGTCAAACAAAATAAATTGCTCACAATTGAGTTTAAATTATTTCAAAAGGTTTGCAAATAAATTCTACTCTCTATCAACATGATAAAATATGTTTAAAAGAAAAATTACAATTGGATTTTTACTGTGTGTGTTTTCTTTGTCCGGCTGGACCCAGGTTGAAATGGGTAAATGGCGTACTCACTTTGCATATGATAGTATCACACAGATAGCACAATCAGAAAATAAGATTTTTGCTATTAGTAAAGGATCTTTGTTTTCAGTAGACAAACTGGACAGAAACATGGAGTTCTATAGTAAACTTAGTGGTTTATATGGAAATAATATATCAAGTATTGAATATGATTCATCAAATCATCAACTACTGATTATTTACAGCAATGGTAACATTGATGTTTTAGCAGAAGGTGGAGTCAGCAACGTTCCAGATCTTTATAATAAGCAAATGAGTGCAGATAAAGATGTGAATCATGTAACTTTTTATCAGGACAGAGCCTACTTATCCTGTAATTTTGGGATTTTAGTTCTTAATATGCAAAAGAAAGAAGTGGCGGATACGTATTTTATTGGACCAAATGCGACTGAAGTTAAAGTGTTGAACACTGCTATACTTAAGGGAAACATTTATGCTTTAACCTCTTCAACTTTATTTAAAGCATCAATTGATGAAAAACATTTGGTCAATTATGCTTACTGGTCTCCTGTTACAGGATTGCCGGGAAATGGAAATTTACAATATGCAGTTTCTTTTGCCGGTCAGCTTTTTTTATTACGAAATGATAAATTATATAAATTGGACAGCAATAATAGTTGGTCGGCTTTTTTACCGTCAAAAACAATAAGCAGCTTAAATGTCACCAATGTTAGTTTGAATTTATTTTCGTCCAATGAAATAAATTTAGTGGATACACTTCTTCAAGTAAAAACAATCAATAATTTGGGGACAATTACCGATGCTGAATATGATAATCAGAATAAAACATATTGGTTTGCTGCTGGTAAGTCAGGAATAAAAACTTATAAACAAGAGGGAACTGATATTGCAACAATTGACTCTTTAAAGCCAGCCGGACCTGCAGTAAATATACCTTATGCAATGACTTTTTCAGGCAATAAATTATTTGTGGTTGCGGGTGGACGTTGGGATGTACAATACATGAGAAGTGGTGATGTAATGATGTTTGAAAATAGTACATGGGCTAATCTTTACGGAAGAGATATTCAAAAAGAAACGGGTCATGATGTTTTAGACTTCGAGAATGTTGCTGTTGATCCTGTTGATAATAAGCATTTTTTTGTAACATCCTATGGAACAGGATTATTCGAATTTAAAGAAAATAAATTTTTCAAGTGGCACAATTATTCCAGTGGAAGTACAATCGTAACAATTGATTCTAACCATCCTTACGAATATATGAGGTTGGATGGTGCTGTATACGATCAAAACGGAAATCTTTGGTTTAGCAATATTGAAGGTGGTAAAAAAGTAGATATCAAGGTACTGCTTGCAGATGGAACATGGTCAAAACTTTCCTATCCATTTCCCGATATAAATCAACCAGTAATACCTACCTTAGGCGGAATTATGATTTCTAATCAAAATCCTGATCAAAAATGGATTCCTTCCGTACGTTACCAACCAGGGATTTGCGTTTTTGATGATAAAGGAACAATAACAGATCAATCAGACGATCAGTCAGTATTTATCTCTAAATTCACTTATCCTGAGACAGACAACAATGGCAATACAGTTTTAACATCAATTTCCCCTTCTGCAGTATATACAACTGTTCAGGATAAAAACGGAACGATTTGGGTCGGGACTGACCAGGGGCCATTCATTTTCAATAATTTATCCAAGGTATTTGATACTGATTACACATGCTCCCGTGTGAAAATTCCACGGGGAGATGGCAGCGGATTAGCTGACTATTTATTAGTAAATGAAAAAATCAAAGCCATTGCCATTGATGGAGCAAACCGCAAATGGATAGGGACCGAATCATCAGGCGTTTACCTGATGTCCGAAAATGGTCAGTCGACAATTCAACATTTTACAACTGCAAACAGTCCACTACTTTCTAATGATATTTTATCGATAGCAATCAATCCTGTTACCGGCGAAGTCTTTTTTGGTACCGGACTCGGAATTGTCTCTTATCAAAGTGATGCAAGCCTTGCAGGTGATACTTTCAACAATGTTCATGCTTATCCTAATCCTGTTCGTGAAGGTTTCACCGGCGTTATTACCATTACCGGACTAGTGCAGGACACTCAGGTAAAAATCACCGATTTAAATGGGAATTTAGTTTGCCAAACTGTTTCAAACGGTAGTCTTGCAACTTGGGATGGCAAGGATTTAAATGGACGGAAAGTAAACACGGGAATATATTTAGCTCTATGTGCAAATTCTGATGGTACACAAAGTGCAATTACAAAGATTTTAGTTATAAATTAATTGTAACAATCATGAAAGTTTCCATTATTGTATCGGTTTTTAACGAAGAACAAGTCTTACGTATGTTCTATCTTAAAATGACAGAAATACTTAAATCATTAGAATACGATTATGAACTGATTTTTGTAAACGATGGAAGCACAGACACATCACAAAATATTATTGACGAATTCAGCAGGCAGAATCCAAAAATAAAATCCATACAATTCTCAACTAACTTTGGTCACGAAGCAGCTATGATTGCCGGGGTTGATTATTCTACAG
>JAQTOL010000379.1 GCA_028748945.1 Paludibacter sp. | reverse complement strand
GTTTAAAGTCAATTTTCTTTCATTGTTTCAAGTTATTATTGAACAATAATTTTTTGATTATAAAATTGATCACCCTCATTAACCCTTACAATATAAACTCCTTTTTGAATATT
Source organism: Paludibacter sp. (assembly GCA_028748945.1). GTDB lineage: Bacteria > Bacteroidota > Bacteroidia > Bacteroidales > Paludibacteraceae > Paludibacter. Next base: position 3,637 of record JAQTOL010000379.1, on the reverse strand, counting down.
TGAAAGATCTATTGCGTTTGAAGTCAGTAGATTGAAATTATTTCTCAAATATACATTTTTGCCAAGCATGTTAAAAACATCGATGTTCAGGGGTTGGTTTGCTTCTATTCCTTCAATAATAAACGTTCTTTTTGTGGAGCCCGGATAAATTTTAAAAGGCGATTGTTGATTAACAGGTACAATTCCCGATGAAGTTGAGAGTTGATAGAATGTTACACTCGAATTACTGACCGATAAAACAGGATAAATTGGAGAAGCATTCCACCAAACAGCCTGCGTCGAGCCGGCTCCAACATCATTATTCATTACACGAACCAAATTAGGAAAAGTCATATTCCCGACCTTTAATGTACCGTAAGCATCATAATGCAGAGTTTCTGTGGTGGCTGATTGTCCGTTTTTTTGATAAGTATCCACAATATTATCACCGTAACTGAAAGGAAATGGCAGCGTGGTTCGGTCATCACTAAACGTTTGAAGACCGGCAATACCCACATTAATAGCTACATCTTCCAGGGCATTTGCTGTTAAATATGAAACATCATATTTAGTAGTTCCACCTATAACAAATTTCAATGCGAAATTTGCAGTCGGATATTGAGTTGCATAACCCGTTGAAGCCATATCAACGAAATCAAATTCGCCTATTGCTGAACCTAAAGTTGCAGCACTCAGATCCCAGGTTATATTTGCCCCTGCCTGTGCAACATTGTTGATATTTGCATTGCTCAAGGTATATATTAAAAGATTTGTGCCGGTATGTATATTTGAACTTTGTAAAACCGGTTGGGCAACAGCATGTATAGAAAATGCCATTGATAAAAGTAGTATTATCTTTTTCATATTCATTCTATTTTACTTATTTCCTACTCGTAAGGCTTTTCGGTATCGCCCCGTTTTTGGAATGGTTGCCGGTCTCCACGTTTTTATAATATCGAAGTCCTTAAAGAACTATCGGGGATTTTTCATTTTTTTTATAATCTGAAGAGAATTATTTTTCCCTGTTTTATAAAGCCAATTAAAAGTAAAATTTGTAATTGTTACAACATTTATCATTCAATTTATATTTATGGTATTATACATATTTAATCTACTTTATTTAATTACAGTAATTACAGTAATTATTACAACAAAAAAGACAGAGAATGATATTATCTATCATTCTCTGTCTTTTAATTTACATTTTGAGCTAAACTATCAATTTTGTTATTCTATTTTTTTTGATTTCAGAGTTTAATCAGTTGAAAAAAACACTAAACAGCTTTCAAAATTCCTTCAATGATTGTTTCAGTTTTAAATTCATGGTTGGCACAATAAATCCAACGATAATCCACATAGTGAATGCCTGAATATTGGCATTATTTCATTGATTGATAAATCAACTCTTGTATTTGAGTACGAATACCCATTCTGGCCAGTTTATTTACACCATCGTAGGGATATGTACGATTGCTTAAAAAAACATAGATCATGTCGTTAACCGGATCGACCCAGCAACAGGTTCCGGTATAGCCGGTATGACCATAAACTGCCTGAGGTGCAGAAAGACAACAGGGATTGTGCACCAGATTTGTTGGGAACGGTGTATCAAAACCCAGTCCTCGTCTTCCACTGGCCGAAACAGTTGTACTGAAGAGCCTGCATGTTTCTACACTTAGATACCTTTTCCCTATTATTTCACCTTTATTGAGTAACATCTGATACAAGATGGCAACATCACGGGCCGAAGCAAATAAACCGGCATTCCCCGAGACACCACCCAAAAAAGCAGCAGCCGGATCGTTTACAAAACCTTGTAATACACCGGGACGTAGATAATCTTTTTCCAATGTTGGTGCTATATCTTCCTTTTTATGTGTTCGCAAAGGCAGGTAAGCTATATTGTGTAGTTTCATTGGTGCATAAAATTCCTTATTAAGAAATACATCCATAGTTGTACCGCTAATTGTTTCAGCGATTTCTTTCAACAAAATAAAGTTCACACAACTATAAACATAAGTCTTTGTTCTCAGGGGTGTATCGGCTATCATCTGCATTGCAGCCTGATGGAAGCGGTAGTTTAAATAAAAACTATCCGAAACCTGCATGGTAAATTCATTAGAAGGAATTTTTGAAACCCAGCCTGTCTTGTATTTATTCGCTTTGCCCGGCATCCTGACAGTATGTGTCGTGTCATTCGAAGTGGTGATAAAGGAAGGAGTGTTATTTTTTTCAATAACCAGGTTGTAGAATGGGAGATAGGCAGGTAAACCCGATTCATGAAACAATAATTCCGTAATGGTTATATTTTCTTTATCTGTTCCCCGTAGGAAAGTAAGATAATTGGATGCCTTATCGGTTAGTTTCAGTTTACCGTTGTCATAAAGTTTCATGATAGCGAATAATGTCCCTGTGGTTTTCGAGAGTGAAGCCAGATCATACATAGTGTTTGGTTTCACTTTTTGTAACCCATCGTATGTATAACTTCCAAAACACTTGTCATAAACCGATTTACCTTCTTTCAATACCAAAACACGGCATCCGGGGTATGCCCGGGCCAACATGCCGACCCTTACAACTGAATCGATACGGTTCAGGGTTGCTGACTTCATTCCAAGTTTTTCAGGCGAACATTGAGTTATCGTATCATTATCTATACTATCTTTTTTAGCTGTATAACCGGCAGTATCCGCCGGGTTTGCAGCAAAAAAGATATTTCCTGCCTGATCTATCAGGATGATGAAAAATAATAAGGATAATATTAGTATTGTTTGCTTTTTCATTCGTAATTATTTTTGAAATTATATAGGACCTGTTTGTCAGACATTTATCAACTTAGAATATTAAATAAATATATACAATAATTCCGATGACAGTTTCTATTAAATCTCAGTTTTGATCTCCATTTTTTATAGCTCAAAGATGGTAAAAAAAATTAATACAAAAGAAACAAGAATAAACAAGAATTGTTACTTTTACACTCTTTTAGATTTGTCATTTAATCATTAATTTATTAACCCTGTGTATTGCATTAATTTTGAAACATTTAATGCAAATATATTTAATCATGCAAATTATCTTTATGAAAAAAAATCTATTCAATGTTTTTATTTGCAGCCTCGTTCTGGGCACAATTCTGACATCATGCAAGCAAACAAAAAATTCAACAGAAGAAGCTGATGCACTTGCATCGCATATCGATTCCACTGCGAAAGCGGGGAATGATTTCTTTCAGTATGCTAACGGCTTATGGTTCAAACAAAATCCTATACCTGCAAGTGAACAAAGCAACGGTATCTTTCAATTGATACAGGATACTATAAATACGCAGGTACGTAAAATTTGCGAATCATCAGCAGCCATTAAAGATGTTGAACCGGGAAGCAATAAACAAAAAATAGGAGATTTCTTTTATTCGGGGATGGATAGCACCCGGTTGAATGAAAAAGGCATCAGCGATCTGAAAAATGATCTTGCCGCAATAGATATGATAAAAGATTTAAACGGTATTGTAAAAGAAGCAGCCTATATTCATACTGTTGCAAATGCTCCCCTGTTTAATTTTTATATTACCCAGGATGATAAGAACAGCAGCAAATATCAGGTGTATATTTATCAGGGCGGATTAAGCCTGCCTGAACGTAGTTATTATTTCGAT
>JAQTOL010000378.1 GCA_028748945.1 Paludibacter sp. | reverse complement strand
CAAAATAAATGACTTTGATCTCAGTTTCGACTTTAATGGATTATTTGACAGAGTAATGATGGATCCTACTTATATGGCATACGGATCAACTGCCGATGGAATTTCCCAATACGGATACAATGGATTACGTATTTTAGATAAACGATGGATGCCGGACAACCCCTCAACAATTTATCCAAGTTCTTTCTATGGCTGGTCGAATTATGGATATGGTGATTGGTTTTATCAAAAAGCATGGTTTATTCGATTGCAAAACATCACCCTAGGCTATACATTGCCTGAAATTCCAGTATTAAAAAAAATATTTTCTAGTTTTCGAGTTTATGTTGATTTTAACAATGTTTTTGTCATTACTCCATATACAGGGCTTGATCCTGAGACAGATGCTTATGCAGCTGCATATCCAAATGCAAGAACATTTACTTTCGGACTCGACGTTAAATTTTAGTTTTATATATAAAAACACAAATCAGAATGAAAACAATACTAAAGCAGATAGTTATTTTTTTGCTTCCACTATTTATAGTGAGTTGTAACGATCTAACCCCAATCGATTATTCAGAGATTAATCCATCAATTTTCCCTAAAACCGAAGCTGATATAAATGCATTGGTACTTTCGTGCTATTATCCACTAAGAGGCAATTGGTGGGATGGAATCAACTCAGATTCTGAAAGAGGTCAAATGTTTGTCAACGAGAGTTGTACTGAAGTGCTTGCTGGAAAGTTTGGGGCGCAAAAGTTATGCCATGAATTATCATTCAATGAAACTAATGCCGAGATTACTTATTTCTATTACACCAGAGAAGCACCATATGGTTTCTTTAGCAAAATCAGTCGTTGCACTTTGGTAATAGATGCTATTCAAAATAGTAACTTGAGTCAGGATATTAAGAATAAATATATTGCAGAAGTTCGTTGTGCACGAGGGTATTTATCTTATATTTTATTTGATATGTACGGTCCACTGGTTGTTGCTCCGTTAGATATCCTTAAAAACCCGTTGAAAGAAGAACCTTTAGCTCGCCTTTCAAATGCTGATATGGTTAAATTTATCGAAGATGACTTGAAATTTGCAGGAGAGTATCTACCGCTACCCAAAGCTACCGAATATGGAAAGTTTAGCAGAGGCTTGGCAAAAACATTATTAATTCGTCTCTACCTTCACGAAACAGTAAATGATAAGACTTACTACAACAAAGTGGAAACGGTTGCCCGTGAACTTATGGGGTCAGATTATGGATACTCCTTGGTTGAAAATTATCCATCGCTTTTCGAACTTAGTGGAATGAACAAAAATAATCCTGAATATATATTTGTAATTCCGTCTTCTCCGGCTGGACCAAATACATCACAATGGCTTATGATGAGCATGCCTCCTGATTCTGATACTCCAATTAAAGGATGGGGTACAGTTCAAAGTACCTGGTGGTTCTATGATACTTTCGAAGCAAATGATACAAGAAAAACTTATCTGATAACGGAATACAAAAGTTCAAATGATAATCAAATGGTAAATAGGGCAAATCCACGTGCAACAATGGATTTAGGTCCAATTCCCCAAAAATATATGATCGATCCAAGTGTTCCAGGTAATGGGGGGTTAAGCAATTTGGATATAGTTATTTTCCGTTATCCGGAAGTGCTACTGTCATTGGCTGAAGCCATAGTTATGAAACCAGGAGGGGAATTAAATGCTGAAGCCTTGGAGTTGATGAATCAGGTACGTAGAAGAGCAAAATTACAAAATAAAAAACTAACTGATTTTCCTTCAAAAGAATCATTTATTGATCAATTGCTTACTGAACGCAGTCACGAATTTTGGTGCGAAAGTGGACAATATAGAGCTGATCTAATCCGATTTGACAAATTATACGATCGTGTAATGTTGCTTAATAATAATCAGGCTCCTTATGCCTCAAAATACAAATACCTTTATCCACTTCCACTCTCAGTAATCGTTGATGGTAAAGGCCAAGTAAAACAGAATCCGGGATATGCTCAATAAATAAAAAATATTAAATATGAAATCAATCATTATATCAACAACATTAGTTTTAATCTTATTAGTTGGCTGCATCACATGTTCGTCAAAACCGATTGAGAAACCAAATGAATCGAAAGTCATTACATATATTTCGGATGATTCAAAATTTCCCAATCCCGAACGCGGATTTTATAAGTATACTGCATGTGATTTAGGTACTGGAAACGGCGTATTGAGTGAATCGACATTAAAATCTTATCGGAGCAATAACATATCTTTAATTATGAGATATTGCTATCTGAAAAGTTTCAAGAATGCTCCAATTTCTACTAAAGCATTAACCGATTTTGATAATGACATGGCAACAATTCGCAAATCAGGGGTAAAATGTGTTTTACGATTTGCCTATTCTGAAAGTGAAACAGAACCTGACGCTCCATTGAACATAATACTTCAGCATTTGGATCAACTCAAGCCATATTTAGAAAAAAATGCCGATGTAATAGCAGTTTTACAAGCAGGTTTTATCGGTTCATGGGGTGAATGGTACTATACAACAAATGGATTGAATACATCTGGAAACAGAAGTTTGGTTCTGAAAAAACTACTCGAAACATTGCCAGTTCGAAGAATGATACAAGTACGTACACCGGCATATAAAACAGAATACTTCCAACGGTCGACAACTCTCACACAGTCTGAAGCATTTAGTATGCAAAATATAGCTCGTGTAGGTTTTCACAATGATTGTTTTTTAGCAAGTACTACAGATTATGGAACGTATACTAATGTAGATGCAGATAAAGCCTATCTCAATAAAGAATGTTTATATGTGCCCATAGGTGGGGAAACTTGCCCTCCGGATGGTGTTAGCCCTGCCGACGCTACTAAAGCTCAAAATGATATGCGCTATTTGAGGTGGTCGTACTTAAATGAAGATTATTATCATGGTGTAAATGATCAATGGATAATACAAGGAGGAATGGACAACATACTTCGTGAATTAGGCTATCGCTTTCAACTCATTTCTGGAGAATATACTGAAAAAGTCGCTCAAGGTAACACCTTTACAACTCGGATTATATTAAAAAATTTAGGGTATGCTTCTTTATTTAATCCAAGATTAGTCGAGTTGGTTCTAAAAAACGTCCAGACAAACGACATCTATAAAGTAAAATTGGATGTGGAACCACGTTTATGGAAACCATTAGTTGAGAGTGTAATTGAAACAACAGTAGGAATTCCACAAGACATGCCTAACGGACAATATACGCTCTATCTAAACTTACCGGATCCTGAAGTAACGTTGTACGCAAATCCTGACTATTCGATACGACTTGCTAATAAAGACGTTTGGGAAGAAGCAACCGGATATAATAAATTAGGTATCGATGTTCAGATTGCACCCGAGAATAAAACCACTATTTATTCAGGAAATTTGATTTTTTCAAAATAAATTTTAATACGATATATTCCTTTCTAAAACAAGATTAATCGTTAATTTTTAAAACAACTACAATGAAAAAACAACTATTCTTTACCGTTTTGTTAATGTTAGCATCATCGCTATTAAATTCACAAACTATTGTGGTGGATGGGGCCAAAGCCGATTGGGCCAATGTACCGGTTTTAACTGAACCAGGAGTATTCCCTTATGGGAAAGTCTATGTATCAACCGATTCTGTTTATTACATGATGGAAACCCAAGATGTGACAGATAAACATTTTGATTATACTTTACCAGATTTCATGCAGGCTTATATCGATGCCGAT
>JAQTOL010000377.1 GCA_028748945.1 Paludibacter sp. | reverse complement strand
TCAGGAAGGTACGATTATTGGCTCGAACTATAATCGGTTTACTTTACGTGTAAATACTTCACACAATGTACGGTCCTGGTTGAAAATCGGGGAAAACCTTTCCTTTATGAACTCTTCGGGTAGAAACGCCATGAATAACAATGCCAGTGCAGGTGCTTCAGTTTTATCTGCTGCCATTGCAATGGCACCCTGGGATCCTACCCATTACCCACAAGGTTCATGGAGTTATTCTACTTCAGCTGCTGGAGGCTATCCACAAGGTCGGGATTTAAGCGGACAGATATCTGCTTCATCAAATTTCAAAAATGTGACCAATCCCTTAAGTATGGTTGAAAATTCAGTTCCAAATGATAAAGGTGAGCGATGGGTTGGTGATATATATGTTGAGATTACTCCGATAAAGGGATTGTTATTCCGCTCGGATATAAGTATGGATCTGGCAAATAATACCAGTCAACTCTTTAAATATGCTTATTTATATTCGGCTTTCGATCAGAGTACCAAAAACTTTTTCTCGAGTAGTATGAGTAAGTATTCAACCATTATAAACGAAAATACATTAACATATAGCAATAAGATTGGGAAGCACGATTTCTCGGCATTAATTGGACAAACCACTCAGGAATTTAATTATTATTCCATCGGAGGTTCTGGTTCTACCATTTTAAATGCAGTGCCTACTAATTGGTTATTGTCAAAAACTACCGTTGACCGTTCGTTTGCCAGTGATGCAATTGCCAGAACACGTATGTTTTCATTATTAAGTCGTATTAATTATCAATACGATAATAAATACATGATTACGGCCAATTTCCGCATGGATGGTTCCAATAAATTCCCTGAAAATCCCTGGGGTTATTTCCCTTCGGTTGCTTTAGGCTGGAGAATAAGTGAAGAAAAGTTTATGAAAGAAATTCAAAACCTGGATTACATGAAGTTGCGCTTAGGTTGGGGACAGATTGGAAATGAAAAAATAAACAGCGATATGTTTGTTACTTCGATGTTTAATTCAGGACCAACATTTGTGGATTATGTATTGGGTTCAACCCAAACTTTAGCAAATGGAGCAACGGTGCTTACCTATGCAAATAACGGAGGGAAATGGGAAACTACTGAACAATTAAACGGAGGTATCGATTTTGGTTTTTTTAAAAACTTACTTTCTGGAAGTGTTGATGTTTTTGTAAAGGATACTAAAGATGCTTTGCTTACTGTAAAGGGACCGGCATTTACAGGCAATCGTTATGACCCGATGGCAAATGCAGGAACAATTCGAAACAGAGGGATTGAGATTACATTGGATCACCAGAACAAAATTGGTAAATTAAATTATGGATTAAATGGTAATGTGTCATTTATCAGCAATGAAATTACGGCTTTGAACGGTGGTCAGAAAATTTACAGTAACATTGACAATATTTTACTCTCAGATCAGGGATTACCAATAAATACATTCTGGGGTTACAAATATGCCGGAGTATTTGCTTCGGATGCTGATGCGGCAAATTATAAAAATGCAGATGGTATTCAAATTCAACCGGGAGCCCAGGGCGGTGATGCAAAATATCTCGACCTGAACGCTGATGGAAAAATTGATGATAGTGATAAGGCCAATCTGGGGAATCCATTTCCCTGGTTAACATATGCTTTGACAGGCTCCTTAGATTGTTATGGTTTTGATGTGCAAATCTTCTTTCAGGGAGTTTATGGAAATCAAATATACAATGCTGTTCGGTATCGCACCGAAGGAAAAGGAGAAGAAGCCACTTTAAGCACAGCCATGCGCAATGTTTGGACAACAACAAACACAACCGGGACCATTCCGAATCCCTGGGGCAGCACGAATAACTTCAGAGCATCAAGCCGGTTTATCGAAGATGGTTCATATTTGAGATTGAAGAATGTTCAACTAGGTTATACAATCCCAAAAAATATAACTGAAAAAATCCTTGTATCCCGTTTTAGAATTTATGTTTCGGCCAGTAATCTGTTGACTTTTACAAAATACACGGGTTATGATCCGGAGATTGGCAGTGGAGTTGATTTCGGTAATTATCCTCAAGCCAGAACTGTATTGGTAGGTGCAAATATTAATTTCTAATCACAACATTAAAAATACTAAGTTATGAAAAAATATATTTTCAAAGTCATAGTTGTTGTTACTGCTACTTTAACAATGATTTCATGCCAGGATTGGTTAACCGCACCTTCACCGGGTGTTACAAAATTAAATGACTTTTTTACCAGTGGAACAACGGCTATCCAATCAGTTAATGCTGCATATATGCCACTAATGTGGGAATTCAATGCTACCTATTTTCCCGAATGGTTTATTGGAGATGTCGTTTCGGATGATGCGTTAAAAGGAGGTCAAAGTGTTGGTGATATGTCAATTGTTTACGATATGGAAAACTTTAAAACTGCAACAAATAATGCTTATTTGCTTGATTTTTACAGGGCTCAATATCAGGGGATCGGTCGATGTAATCTGGTGTTGGATGAAGTTCCGAGCATGAGTAATGACTCTGTTTTAAACACAAGTCTGAAAAATCGCCTTATTGGAGAAGCAAAGTTCTTGCGTGCAATGTATTATTTCCGTCTGGTTCGGATATTCGGAGGCGTACCAAAAATTGACTTTGTTGTAAATAGTTCCAATCAATGGAAACAACCACGAGCAAGTGTCGATAGTATATACAGTTTTATAATTTCCGATTTGCAATCGGCCAATGCTTTACTTTGGAAAAAAAGTAAATATGCACCGGAAGATTTAGGACGGGCTACCAAAGGTGCAGCTCAGGCTATGTTGTTGAAAACCTATCTGTACACCAAACAATATGACAAAGCAAAAATATGGGGTGATTCAATAATCAATTCCGGTGAGTATTCTTTAGTTTCAAATTATGCAGATAATTTTACGTTGGCCGGTGAAAATGGAAATGAATCGGTGTTTGAAATTCAATACATGTCAGACCCAACAAGTGATTATGGTGATGGAGATGGTTTTACGCGTGGAACTTTTACCGTAATTCTTACCCGTTCAAGAGCATCAAAAGCCGGAGGTTGGGGATTTAATAAACCTACACAAAATCTTTACGATGAATATGAAACATCCGATCCCCGTCGTGATGCAACCATTATCAACCCGACCGATGATGAAATTGAAAATCCGGCTCAGGAAATTTATTTGGGAGATCGCTATTTAAATAAAAAATACGCCATGATGAACCCTGATGGAACTTATATCGGTTTAACACATCCAACCCGTGGTCCGATAAACATTAAAGTTATCCGATATGCTGATGTTTTGTTAATGTATGCCGAAGCATGTTGTGAAACAAATAATTTAGCTCCTGCAAAATGGGCTTTGGAACAAGTCAGAAATCGCGCCCGGGAAGGAAATGCGGCTATATTACCGACATTCCCCAATTACAATTCGTATACCGATAATCAGACCGATTTGCGTAAAGCTATTCGCCACGAACGTCGTGTTGAATTAGGAATGGAAGGCCATCGTTGGTTTGATTTATGTCGCTGGGGAATTGCCAAACAAACAATGGATGCTTATGCAGCAAGTGAAACACCCGCAGCTCGCGCCGAAATGGCAACCTTTGTTGCCGGGAAAAATGAATTATTCCCGATACCTGCAGCTGAAATTGATTTGGATCATTTAATGGAACAAAATCCAAATTATTAAAAAATGAAAATGAGAAAATAATCAGTTTGAAAAACTGATTATTTTCTAAAAAACAATGATTTTAGAA
>JAQTOL010000376.1 GCA_028748945.1 Paludibacter sp. | reverse complement strand
CACCGATAAATCAATATCGTAACCAAAAGTCTTAGCCATACGCGAAACATTTTGGATAATGCGCATCGTATGGGCTCCCGAAGTCATAAGCGAGGATGCTATGTCGGTTAATAAATCCGAAATTTGTTCAATAGTCGGTATTTTATATTCCAAATTGGATTCCATGCTGGATATATTTTGTAATTTTGGGAGCTGTTTTTGAAAATATTGTCTTAACTTTTCTATGTTGCGTTCAGGAATGAACACAAATGCATTTTTCTTTTAAGGAGGCGCAAAGATACCTAAAAACAGACATTTGTAATGTAAGGATTAGTTATTTTTTTCTTAAAATGAAGGTAAGCAGCTTTCCGGATTGAACTTAATAAGTTCCGGACTGTTTTCAGCATGAACACAATTTTATAAAATGAAGACGGAAAAATTTGATGTTACGGGTATGACTTGTTCTTCGTGTGTAGCGCATGTAGAGAAGAGTGTCACCAAATTGGAGGGAGTAAAGACTGTCAATGTAAATTTGCTCACCAATAGCATGACTGTCATATTTGACGAACAAAACCTCAATGCCGTTTCCATCGAAAAATCGGTGGAGGATGCCGGTTACGAAGCTCATGTTCGAGAAGTGGCTTCAGCTGCAACAACAACTCCCACACCTAAGATAGATTTTGTTCGACTTGAACAGGACGAAATGAAAATGCGATGGTGGATTTCGCTCATCTTTCTGGTTCCTTTGCTTTATATTTCGATGGGATACATGCTTGGTTTGCCTTATCCTCATGCTTTTCATGCTACTGAAAATGCCTTGTTGTTTGCGTTTACACAATTTCTACTGACTTTACCTATTGCCTTTGTCAATAAAAAATATTTTCAGGTTGGCTTCAAGACTTTATTCAAAGGTGCTCCCAATATGGACTCACTCATTGCCATGGGTTCTTCGGCTGCCATTGTATACGGCATTTTTGCCATTTACCGCATAGGGTATGCCATGGGTCATGGTGATACGAATACGGTGACTCAATTCGCACACGATTTGTATTTTGAATCGGGAGCAACCATCCTGACTTTAATTACGCTGGGAAAATACCTGGAGGCCAAATCGAAAGGAAGAACTTCGGACGCCATTACCCGCCTGATGGATTTGGCTCCTAAAACAGCGACCGTTTTGCGCAATAACATAGAAGTTGAAATTCCGGTTGAACAGGTTTTAGTGGGCGATAAAGTTGTGGTAAAACCGGGTCAGCGGGTTCCGGTGGATGGAACGGTCGATAGTGGAAATTCTTCGGTGGATGAATCGGCTTTGACGGGTGAAAGTTTAGCGGTTTTCAAAGAAAAAGGGGATACGGTACTTTCAGCCAGCATGAACAAATCGGGATCTTTTTCAATCCTTGCTACCAAAGTAGGGAATGACACTACCCTGGCACATATTATTCAGTTGGTTGAAGATGCTTCGTCATCCAAAGCACCCATTTCAAAGTTGGCCGATAAAATCAGTGCCATTTTTGTGCCGGTTGTCATTGGCATTTCATTACTGTCCATTGCTGTCTGGATGTTATTGGGTTATCCGTTCGATTTTGCCTTATCCATTGGCATTGCCGTATTGGTTATCTCCTGTCCCTGCGCGTTGGGACTGGCTACTCCGGTAGCCATTATGGTGGGAACAGGCAAAGGTGCCGAGCATGGCATTCTGATCAAGTCGGCCGAATCGCTGGAAATGGCGCATAAAATTGATACGGTGGTGCTCGATAAAACCGGGACGATTACCGAAGGGAAACCCCGTGTGACGGATATTTTTGCGATAAAAGCAATAACGGAAGATGAATTATTGCAGGTGGCCGCTTCGCTCGAAAAACCATCGGAACATCCCTTGTCTGAAGCAATTTTACTGGAAGCAGAAAGTAAAAATCTCTCCATACAACCGATAGAAAATTTTCAATCCATAGCCGGACAAGGTATTGAGGGTGGATTGAACGGCATGAATTATTTAGCCGGTAATCTGAAACTCATGACAGATCGTAAAGTGGATCTGAAGGAATTTAATGAGATGGCTGATAAACTGGCCGATGAAGGAAAAACGCCTTTATTCATTGCAAAAGAAAAAGAAATTTTGGGGATTATAGCGGTGGCGGATGTATTGAAATCAACCAGCGTGGAAGCTATTAACCAATTCAAAGCTTTGGGAATGAATGTGGTGATGCTGACCGGTGATCATGCTAAGACAGCAGCGGCTATTCAGTCGCAACTGGGCATCTCTTCGGTGGTAGCCGAAGTATTGCCACAGGATAAGGACAAAGAAATTGCCCGTTTACAGGCTGAAGGGAAAACGGTGGCCATGATTGGCGATGGGATAAATGATGCGCCGGCCTTGATGCGTTCCGATTTGGGAATTGCCATCGGTGCGGGAACCGATATTGCCATCGAATCAGCCGACGTGGTGTTGATGCGCAGTGATTTGTTGGATGCCGTTACCACTTTGCGACTCAGCAAAGCAGTGATGATCAATATCAAACAAAACCTGTTCTGGGCTTTCTTTTACAATATTATCGGCATTCCGCTGGCTGCGGGTGTTTTCTACGGGATGCTTGGTTGGAAATTAAATCCGATGTTTGCGGCGGCTGCCATGAGCTTCAGTTCGGTAACGGTGGTACTAAATGCATTGCGATTAATGCGTTTCAAACCCAGTGTTTCGAAAATAAAGAACAATTAAAATCAAAAATATTAATTTAACCTGGTCTTAAAATCCTCTCCGGGGATGTAGGGACTATAAAACGTAAAACAATTATGTCAGAAAAAACATTGCTAATAAAAGGAATGAGCTGCGGGCATTGCTCGGCTCGTGTGGAAAAAGCATTAAACAATATCGATGGTGTGGAAGCAAAAGTTGATTTGGAAGCTAATTCAGCTAAAGTTATACTTACAAAAGAAGTGAGTGACGAAATTCTCAAAACCGCTGTAGATAATGTAGGCTACGAAGTGGTGGGAGTGAAATAACGAAAAGGTTCGACAGCTTAAGTCTGTTCGACATTTCATCAACAAAAAGAGGAAAGCAAACGCTTCCCTCTTTTTGTTGGAAATAAACAGCCCGTAATGATAAACGAATTGTTTTATGAAATACGGTTGAACGAATATTTTGTTTAGCAAATAAGATGAAGTATCTTTGGATTTCAATCTAAGACTAACTCCGCATGGAAAAAATACAACTTAGCAGTCTACTGCTTCTTATTGGCTCGGTTGTCGCTGCACAAAACGCAACATTTAAGTTGTTTCCCGAAAACAAAGCCACACAGGTCAATCCCGATACACACATTGAACTGACTTTTGACGAAACGCCAACTCTGGGAAATACAGGGAAAATCAGCGTGTATGATGTTTCCACGAATAAATTGGTGGACATGCTGGATCTGAGCATTCCTGCCGGACCAACCCAAAGTGTGAATCATGGTGCTGCTACTCCGCCTTACACCAAAACTCCTTACCAATATGTTTCCGACAATTTTACAAATGCCAATACAAAACCCGGAACACCTTCCGCCGAAGCAACGGCCAATTCCGATACCTTTCAACTGAATATTATCGGACGATTTACGGATGCATTTCACTTTTATCCGGTCATTATTCATGGCAAAACAGCCACCATTTACCTGCACAATAATCTGCTGACTTACGGTAAAACCTATTCAGTCCGGATAGACACCGAAGTCTTTGTATTGAAAGATAAAAAGTTTGCCGGAATAAAAGGCTCCGCTTATCTTTTCAGTACAAAAAAAACAGCTCCTT
>JAQTOL010000375.1 GCA_028748945.1 Paludibacter sp. | reverse complement strand
CCCCCATGCCGCTTAACAGCGGCGGCATCAAGAAGATTGCCGTGCCGCCGCGTTTCTCCGCTCGATGCGCCATCCTGAACCCCGAAGGACAAAAGAAAACGGGTTATTACCCGCAGGTAGTACGGTCGGAAACGGTGAATACCGGAGAGCTGGCATTACGTGTAGCCCGGGGTAAGAGGCTTAATGCCATTGACACAAAAGCAACTATCGAATTGTTACTGGCCTGCATTGAAGATGAATTGCTCAACGGTAATAGTGTTTGCTTTGATGGTTTCGGAACTTTTTCACTGACGGCAGAATGTCGGGAAGTCGATGATCCAATGAAAATAAGGGCGGAATCTATTTCGGTAAAAAGGGTTACATTCACGCCTTCAAAACCACTGAAGCAACGATTGAAAATGGCCGAATTTAAAAGAGTAAAGGAGTAAATGTTTCAAACATTGAAAAGCTAAGAAAAAATCTCCCGCAAGAATTCAATTGCGGGAGGTTTTTTATGTTACTTCCTGTCAGATGTCATTTCATGGTGCATAGTTGAATCATTCGGTGTTTTTTCTCCCCGGTGTTTCATCTTTTGCATTTTCATTTTTTCCTGTTTCTCTGCACGCAGACTTTCAAGTTTCTGAAATTTTTCTGTTCCGATAATTTTTTGTAAATCTGCATCCTGTGCTTTTTTCAAGGCTTCAAATTTAGCTTTCTGATCGTCTCTGAACTTTTTCAGGTCGGACAAATGTTGAACACGTTCTGTATCTTGTTTTACAAAGACTGCTTGTAAGCCTGCTTTTTGAGCATCAGACAGGCTTAAGATTTTAGCCATACGTTCGGCTCTTTTTTCGGGCGATGGTAGCATATTGCCCTGCATATGATTTCTCATTTCCATTCTTTCCCTTGGAGGCATGTTCCTGTTTCCGGATTTTCCATTCTTCATTTTCCCCATCATTTCAGAACGCCTGGTTTGGAGGGTTTGAAATTTTTCTTTCCCAATAACATTTTCTATTTCAGCATCCTGAGTTTTACGGTTTGCATCCATTTGAGCCATTTGATCATCTTTCATCTTGTTGAGTTCAGCCAGATGTTTTTCGAGATTGGCATCTTGTTTTTCGAAAAGGGCTTGAACCTGAGTCTTTTCAGCATCCGTTAATGTCAGTTGTTTTGCCATTCTATCAGCCCTGTCCTGAGCTGAAATTTTTGGCCGGTCGGCATGTCTGAACTCTTTCATCCGCTTCGCTCTTTCGAAGCGAACTCTTTGATTACCTTCTCTTCTTCCGTCCCTTTTCGCTTTCAGTTCGGTTCGTTTGCTTTCGAGTTGTTGAAACTTTTCTTTTCCGATAATGTTCAGCAACTCTTCATCCATAGATTTACGGTCTGCATCCAGCTTTGCCTTTTGATCTTCCCTGATTTTTTTTACTTCAGCCTGATGTTGAGTCCGTTTTACATTTTGCTTTTCGAACAATGCCTGAACTTTTAATTTCTGGGCATCGGTCAATCCTAAGTCTTTGGCCATTTTGTCGGCCTTCATTTCCGGTGATAGTTGAGATTTGTCACCCTGTTTAAATTCTTTCTTTTCACTCCTTTTCCCCTGTTGAGGTGTTTGATTCTGAGCAAAAGTTGCCACGCTAAACATAAACGCGGTAGCCATAACTAACATTACATTCTTTTTCATAACCACTAATTTTTATATTGTAAAAAAACTAAAATTCTTTTCTGTTTACTTTGACGATTCAATTTCATAAAAGTTTAATCCGGAATTCTTCGTTTTAAATTATTAACTATAAGGCTGTTGAAAATTGAAGTATAAATTCAGGGACCAGGGGTTTAAAAACAAACAAAGACGGGAAAACTAATTTCCCGTCTTTGATATTGAATTATGAAAATATAAATGTAAGATATTGAATTACGATATTCTTCTAGGTGTAAGCCAATTTATAAATCTTATTCAGAATCTATTCAATCAATTGTTCACTATTTTCTCCGTTTTATTTCCGACGCGAACAATATAAATCCCTTTAGTTGGCAAGTTAATAGTTGTTGATTCATTTGTTGATATTAACCGTTCAACTACAACTCCCTGCAAACTAAATATCTCAATGGTTTTCCCGGCTTCAATATCCGAAACAATTAACTGTCCGTTTATTATTTTTATTGAGAAATTATTATCCGATGGAGTATTTAAAGCTGTTGGAGATTCAACTATTTTACTTATTCCGTTCCACTGGTTTGCAGCTTCATAGGCTGATTTTGAACCGGCGGGGACAAACAGAGTACAGTTTTTATTTATATTATAAAATACATTTGCCGAACTGCTTAAATCAACCGGAATCTGGCTGAGGACCGTAAGACTAATTAAGCCACTGCAATTGAAAAATGCTGCATTATCAATGCTTGTAACCGATGCCGGCACAGTGATATCGTTTAATTTGTCGCAATTATAAAATGAATATGCACTGATGGTTGTTACCGATTCAGGAATCGAATAACTTCCTGATTTACTAATAGGGCACTGCAATAATGTGGTTTTAGCTTTATTGAATAACAGGCTATCCAGACTCGAATAATTTGGATTCGTATTGTTAACAAATAATGGAGCACTACAATTACTATATGCATTATCACCGATACTTGTTACTGAAGCCGGAATACTCATATCCATCAAAGCGGTACAGTCTGAAAAGGCACAAGTGCCAATTGTTTTGACTAAGGCAGGGACATCTGCTTTCCTTAAGGAGCTACACTTATTAAAAGCAAAAGATCCAATACTAGTTGTTAGGGTTGACAATGTGACAGTATCTAATTTTGTACAACCTGAAAATGAATAATCGGTAATACTTGTAACGGCTTCAGGAATTTTAATATTCGTCAGTCCGGTGCATCCCGAAAATGCGTATGTTCCGATTGTCTTAACCGTTTCGGGAAAAGTAAATTCGGTTAATCCAGTGCAGCCAAAAAATGCATAACTTCCAATCGTTGTGAGTTTAGTCGGTATCCTGACGCTTGTTAAGCTGTTGCATAAATAACAGGCATAATTTCCAATTGTAGTTAATGAATCAGGTAAATTCAAACTTGTTAATTTCCCGCACTCATAAAAAGCATAAGTTCCAATACTTGTTACAGAGTTTGGAATTGTAATCGAGGTTACATTGGAACAGTACTCGAAAGCATTATTTCCAATTTTAGTAACAGAATCAGGCACAATAATCATAGATAAATTACTCATGCCTGAAAATACTCCGGTGGAAATTGTCGTCAATGAATTTGGAAGAGTTACTCCGGTGAATTCACAACCCTGAAAGGCGTAATCACCTATGGTAGTCACCTTAGCAGGTAAAATTAAATCTCCCGATAAGTTCTTACAAGCATTAAAGGCTCTGATTCCGATTTCAGTAATGGATAAAGGAAATTTAATGGTTGAAAGGGCAGGATTCATATCAAATGCATACTGAGGTATTGTATTTGCCTTGTAAACTTTACTTACTGTGGAAGATTCGGGTCCGCCTTTTCCGGTATAAGCTAAAATTGTTGCATTCGTCAAATCGATTTCCGAGATTGCACTTACGCTGTCTCTCAGAAAAGTAAAATCACGTGCGTCAATACTTCCGTTCAATGTAAAATTTTGAAGATCAGTTGGAAGAACCGATAAAGAAATATGCAAAGCCGGAGTAACCAATTTAGTAATGCCGGTACAATTTTGTAAAGCATAAGCTCCAATTGAAGTAACAGATTGTGGAATTGTAAATGTTCCTTTTAGGCCCGAACAACCAGAAAATGCATAATTCCC
>JAQTOL010000374.1 GCA_028748945.1 Paludibacter sp. | reverse complement strand
CTATTCGGGAGCATCATGTGGCATTTTACCCAATCTATACCATCAAAACAAAATCTTAGCCGGTCGCATTCCACGCAATAACCCCGATAGCTATCGGGGGGAGCGAGGGAGCGAGGGGTAAGTTTTTTATGCGTAATAAATCACATTTCCGGTTTTAAAACTCATCTTCGTCATTATCAAAAAAAGGATCATTCGGATCAATATCAAAGGGTCCTACTCCGGGAGGATTAAACAAGCCCCAACGATCGGTAATATAGTTCCATTTATCAAAACCCGCTACCCAATCGATAAATAACAGCCGGTATTCTTCAATCAAATTCCGCACAATAGAATAATATTCGACATGCTCAAAGCCAAGCATCTCCAATGAATGATTGTACAGCATTAAACTTTGTGCCGATTTCCGGATAATAGCCGCATTTTCCATTCGGATATCATATAAATCACCCCCTTCTGCAGCCGCGACTTTTGCCGTCAGCATATGTGCATCTTCAAGCATAAATTGCTTTATATGATTGAGATGATCATCATCATCAGATATCAGATCGGCAATTTGACGGACTACTTCAAGGATTTCATAACCCTTTTTGAAAATAGCTAATAATTCAATCCGGTCGGATTCATTTTCCTGATCATCATACATAATTCAAAATTTACATTTTTATTCTTTTTACATATTCAGTCGGACTTTCATTAAAATACTCTTTGAAACATTTTGTGAAATAAGAAGGGGATGAAAATCCTGTATCATAAGCAATTTCGGAAACACTTTTTTCAGAATTGATTATCATTTGTTCTGCAGCTTTCAATCGGATAATGCGCACCAATTCATTAGGGGCATAATTTGTAAGTGATTTTATTTTCCTATACAATTGAACCCGTGAGAGGCCCAGATTTTTACCAATTTCGTCCACATTCAAATCACTGTCAATCAACTTATCTTCTATAATTTTTCTGAATTTTGCAATAAACGTTTTATCAATTTCGGCCACATTTTCTTTCCGTTCACCAAAAGTGAGATTTTTCTGGAAATACGCTTTTACCTTTTCGCGGTTTTCAATCAGTTTCCGTACGCGGATTTTCAACAAACTTTCGTTGAATGGTTTGGGAATATAGGCATCTGCGCCACATTCAAATCCGATGGCACGTTGTTCGTCCTGTGCAAAAGCTGTGAGCAAAATAACCGGAATATGACTGGTTGAAAGATTTTCCTTCACTTGCTTACACAGTTCAAAACCATCCATTATATCCATCAAAACATCACTGATTATAAGTTCGGGTACAAATTTCATTGCTTTTATAAAGCCCGCTTGCCCGTTCGTTGCTTCGATAATTTCGAAGTTTTCCAGCAAAAGACTTTTAATATAACTGCGGACATCGGTATTATCTTCGACAATTAAAACCAATGGCTTATCGGTTTGCATGTTAACTTTTTCAACAGTTTCGTTCTCCATATCTAGAATCAACATATCATCTTCTCTGGTTGAATTTGATGAAAATTTCGGATATTGTTCCACCACTGTAATTTCTTTCTGACGGAAAGGAATCCGAACCGTAAATGTACTTCCTTTGCCCTCCTCGCTTCTAATAGAAATATCTCCGTTGTGCATTTCAACCAATGACTTGGTCAAATGCAACCCAATTCCAGAACCTGATGCACGACTATCCACTTTAAAAAACCGTTCGAAAATACTGTGAATGTGTTGCTCCGAAATTCCGACACCGGAGTCGGAAATTGTGAGCTCGGCAAACAATTCATTATTCAGGTCAATTTTGGAAAGATGTACTTTTATTTTTCCGTTTTCAGACGTAAATTTAAAAGCGTTCGAAAGCAGGTTGTAACAGATTTTCTCCATTTTATCCGAATCAAACCACAAAGTAAAATCATCATTATCAGCCGTAAATGAGAAATGTATGTGTTTCTTCTTTGCAAAAACCAAAAATGAATCAGAAATTTCAGAGATAAAACTTTTTAAATCGGTGAGTGTAAAAAACATTTGCATTTTACCGTTTTCATACTTGCGGAAATCTATAATTTGGTCAATCAGTTTCAATAAAACATGAACGTTTTTCCGCATAAGTTGAAGCATTCTATTACCTTCTGAACTTAATTTTTCTTTTTCAGACAAACTATCCAACGGACCCAAAATTAAGGTTAGCGGCGTACGGAATTCATGCGAAATATTGGTAAAGAAAACCAGTTTTTCCTGAGTAGCTTCTTCCAGATTTTTAGAAAGTACGATTAATTGATCTCGCTGTTCCGAAATTTCCTCTTTTTGTTTATTGATGGCAATATTCTGTGATTCAAGGGTTTTATTCGCTTTATTTTTACTGCTATAAGCACGGATTAATAATATCAGTAAAACCAGAATTAAAAAAAGAATCAACAACGAACTGAATAAAATCATGCGTTGTGTACTGTATTTTTCCAGATTCACATTTAGTACGTTGTTCAATTGGCTAATCCGGTTCTGATGCTCTATAATCTGGTCGGTTTGTAGCTTGATTACCCGCGCATTGGTTTTATCCACAACAGCTGTATAAAGTATATTTTCCCTATCGAAAGGTTCGTCTTTCAATATCCGTACGGCTGTCTGAATGGCTTTTTCGCCACCTGTAGGATAAATAAAAGTGGCGTCTAAAATTCCACTTAACACTTTCTGTATTCCTCCATCAGTTCCGGGAAGTGCATCAATACCCAGCAAAAGCGGTTTTTTAATTCCACTCGAAACCGTCAATGCTTCGTGTGCACCAATAGCCATTTCGTCGTTATGTGCAAAAACCAGATCGACTGGAATATCTTTTCGCAAAAATTCTGTCATTTTATCTTTTGCCTGTTTTCGGAGCCATCCTCCATCAGCCTGATAAACAATATGAATTCCCGGATAATTTTTAATGATGCTTGTAAATCCATTGTGACGTTCAAAATCAGGAGTTGACCCGTTCAAACCCCTAATTTCGGCCACATTACCCTTGCCATTGAGTAGATTAACAGTGTAAACACCAACTTCTTTCCCAATTTGGAAATTATCAGCACCAACAAATGCAGTATATTTGCCCGAACTGATTTTTCGGTCGACAAGCACCACTGGAATACCGGCTTGCATGGCTTTTTCAATGACCGGTGTAAGCGGAATAGCCTCGTTGGGTGAAACAATAATTAAATCAACCTCATCAGAAATAAAACTTTCAATATCACGAATTTGTTGCTGGTTGCTGTCGTGTGCGGTTTTAATTTGAATTTTAACGCCCGGATTAAACGATGCTTCTCTTTTCATATCGCTGTTCATTGAGCGACGCCAGGCATCATCACTGCATTGTGAAACACCGATTACTTTAATTCCATCTGTTGTATCACTATGGCAGGAAGTGAAAAAGAGAATGATTAAAATTGAAACCAAAAATATAATTTTATTCATAAAAGCGAAGAATTTAAGTGAAAGGTCAACACTAAATTCGCAATCAAAAGTACTAAAATTTTTATATGAATGAAGCTTCGCTTTGTGATATTATTTAATAACAAACCGATCGAATTGAAAATCCGACCGGTAAGTGACATATGATCAAAAAATTAGTTTACTTTCTGTGATAATGCACCAGCAAGTTTTGGCATTGCTCCATGTTGAGTACAAACAAAAGCTGAAACTTCAACTGCAATTTGATGAGCTTCAGCTATACTTTTTCCTTTAAGTAACGAAGCTACAAAACCTGCTGTAAATGAATCACCGGCACCAACCGTATCAGCAACTAAAACCAAAGGTGTTGGTTTAAATGAAATTGCATCTTTTGTAATTACGTA
>JAQTOL010000373.1 GCA_028748945.1 Paludibacter sp. | reverse complement strand
TTTCGGGCATAATTTGCATCCCACAAACAAGGTGCATCATCTGGAATCGAGTTTGTATGCTCTTTGGCATTATCTGAAATGCCCCAAATGGTGATACCATAACGTTGGGATTCAGGTATATATTTCATATAAGAGTCCACCACATACTTATATAAAGCGGCTTGTTGGGCGTATTGGTCAAGTGTGGGAGAAGCCGTACCTAACTGAATATCCAGTTCTGAAACTTTAATCAGTTTGCCGGTTAGCGCTAATTTTTGAAACATCTGAGCAATTTTAGCAGTATCGCTTGATAGACTCATATGTAATTGCGTACCAATCCCATCTATTGTAGCTCCCTTACTTTCGATATAATTGACATATTCAATCAAACCATCACATTTGGCTAACGAACCATTTTCCAAACCATAATCGTTGATAAACAATTTATCGGTAGCATTACCGTACTGACGGGCTAATTTGAAAGCTGTTACCGCATAATCTTTCCCTAAATAATCCTGCCAGTAGAATTCATCTGAAGCAGGGGTAGCTACATTCTTTCCTGAACGAAGGTCGCCTGCATCGTTCATCGGTTCGTTTACCACATCCCAAGCGTGCACTTGATCTTTGTAATGAGTAACCATCTGCGATATCCAGCTTTGCATGGCAGTCCCGATAATTTGGGCCTTTTCCTCATCTGTTTTATTGATAATAATCGGACCGGCACGGAATATTTTCGAGCTCTGAGCAACGGTTTTTTCTATAATTTTCACATCATCTATATAATAAGTAACATTCGGTAAATATCCCATATCAAAACTCAACTTAAAATCAGATGTATTAGTTATATCGACAGAAACCAAAGTCCATGTACCTGCAGGAGTTGTAAAAGCTTCGCTGGCACCGCTTCCTGTCCAATTCAACCAAGGATACTCATTACCATTCATATTTCCCGGAAATGAAATACGTCCTTTACCCGCCAAATCAGATTTAACATAGAATGAAAAAGTATAAGCTTTACTTGCATCTAATGAAATAGTCGGGCTTATTAGCTGAAGATCCCAGGCATTTGCAGAAGTTGCACTTGAAATGATTTTGGCACTATAAGTTCCAGCAAATTTATCTTCATTTGTAACTGTCATTCCTGCGCCTGAATTTGGTTGAGTCCAGGTTCCAAAATCTCCGGTTTCAAATCCACCGTTTTCAACGTAATTTACTTCAGCCGGTGCAGCATCCAGATCAATAACACTAATAGAGTTAATGTCTATATAGTAGACACCAGGTACTTTTCCGAGGTCAAATGCAATTTTGATAGTATTGGCTGTGGCTGTAAAAGCACTACCAATAGTGGTAGAATTATACTTAATCTGTGTCCACGATCCGTTTGTACTGAATAACGCACTACCCAGCCAAGGATAATTATTTGACATCCCGGCGAATGAAACCCGTCCTTGTCCGGCACTTTCCGATTTAATCCAAAATGAAATTTCATAATTATGTCCTATAACAGCCGGTATAGAAGGACTTGTCAGTTGTGTATCCCATTCGTTTCCGGCAGCAGTAGTTTCAAGGCGAATTGCTGAACCATTATTTAACCCGGCATTATCAACTTTAGTTATTCCTCCGGCATTATTTCTGTTCCAACCTGTAAAAGATCCATCTAATAGTCCGCTTACATCCAATTGAGATTCGCCTGCCGAAGGTATAATCGTGGGTGCTATCAAACTATTTAAATAACTTGCATTCTGATTCTGATGCCACACCAGGGTATGACCATATACGGTCAACCCTGCTTCTTGCAGCTTACTCATCAAAGCATCCACAGGCGCAAAATTCAATTCACCACTCGAATTTACCATAGCAGCATGTTTCATCCCATAGCCAACTACGATTTCGTCAAAATTACGATTAACGATATTGCGATATGTTTCATCATTCATATAGAGTTGCATATCAATACCTACACCTAATATGAAATTAGTATAGGAATTTAAAACATCGTAACGCGAAATAGCTTCCTGTAATGCCAAAGGGAGTTCAGCAACAGAAACGTCACCATAAGAAGGATCTTTACCCCAATTCATTTTATCATCATAGCATGAATTCATGCCGACAATCAATAAACCAAGTACAGTAAGTTGAATTAAATTATTTTTTATATATTTTAGTTTCATAATTGTATATATTTTTTATTGTTAATTTTCATTCAGGAAAATCACTATAAGTAGGAGTGTTTAGAGGAACAACACGTATATTATCAAAATACACATTTACGTTAGAAGGCAGTGCCAGAACACCATTGACTGGTCCGTTTTCCAACCATGGACCAGCTTGTGCATAAGTCACTCCTGCAATAACATTTAATATTCCCTGAAAATCAGTGCCTTCAAAATCAGCGCTATCGCTAAATGGCAAGGTGATAGTAAACCAATGTCCCGGATTGACGAAAGGAACACGTTTGCCGTCAGATTCCCACGGTGCATAAATCATACAATATCTGCTGGCACCGAAACCATCGGCAACAACGAAACGAATATCGCCCGAATTCCATTCACCTACCACATAAATATCCATTTGCACAGCTACCTGATCACTGGTTGTACTCCCGGGAATGACCGTGCTATTCAGAATGGTTGCCCATACCGAATTATTTATCCAATAGCGGGTTATGTCAACAGCAGCATCGGAAGCAGCCATTGTTGTGGCATTTTTATTCAATGAGCGGTATATACCCTGCGATTTAGGTAAATTACCATTCGCAGGAATAACATCACTCAAATCATCTGATATTTCACCATTACTCCAGCTGGCATTATTTACATCATCAAAATTGTGTAACAAGCCTTTTTTGAAATTAAAGAAAGCGGGAGAATAGGCTCCGCCGTTGGCTCCAATTACCAAAATAGAACCACCATCGGTTGACACACCGGCGGGAACAGTTACTGTACAATATCTCCCATCTACATCGTCGGAAACAATACCTTCGGTTACAACAATATTACCTGGGAAAGTTACACTAGTAATTCCCTGTAATCCGGTTCCATTAATAGTAATGCTGTCTCCTGCCAGTGGCATCGTATGAGAAACACTTGTAATAGTTGGAGCGGAGGCTCTGATTTCAAACGTATATGTATATTGTATACCATTTTTTTCCAGCATAATAGTATTTCGCTTTGCAGGGTCACTATCAATTGTAGGTGTTAGTGCACTAATAGAAACAAACACATTGTTATCTGTAGCTAATGCCGGATTAAAAGAAGAGGCATGTCCATTAAAATAAATTTTCTCCAAACCCAAAAGACCGGAGCCTTCCAATCGTAAGGTTTGTCCGATACGTGCGAATTCAACTTTTCTGTCTGTCACTGTAGATGTGGCATCTTCAAGATAAACGGCAGTGATAATCGTGGGTTTATCGGATATTGGTTCATTATTGCCTTTACAAGATGTAAATCCGATTGCACTGATCAACAATCCCCAAAATGCGAATCTTGTCCATCGACTTTTATATACTCTATTTTTCATTAGGATATTTCTTTAAAGTTATTGAAATAAATCGGTAATTTTGTCTTCGGTAAATGTGTAAGGAACAGGAGGTTCCTTCAAAAGCGGATTCTGAATCAATTCAGATTCAGGATAAGGCACAAGGAAAATAGATGCATTTGCGGTACCAATTGCCCGGGTCGTACGGTCTCTGTCAGGGTCTTCCTTAAGTTTATTTGGTGACTCGAAAAGGAAAGGAACAATCGTGCCACGATCTTGTGCCGTAATGTAATTGATTACTTCCTGTTGTTTATAATAAGCTCTGCTCAAAAGATCGTACCAATATTGCCCTTCCA
>JAQTOL010000372.1 GCA_028748945.1 Paludibacter sp. | reverse complement strand
CTACAAAAATGTTATTTCAAACTATCCGGGTAGTGAAGAATCCTATACAGCACTCGAAAGTCTGGAAACGGTTTACGTGGAAATAAATGATATTCCAGCTTATCTGGCTTATACCAAAACCCTTGGACGTATTATCAGAACAACCACTGCCAGTCGTGAGGATTCTATAACCTATATTGCCTCCGAAAAACAATATATGAGTGCTAAGTATGCCCAGTCAATAGCCGGGTTTAAAACCTATCTAAATAAATTCTGCCCGGGTGGAAGATATTGTACTTCAGCACAATATTATCTTGCAGACAGCTATTATCGTATGGAAGATAAGGTTAATGCACTCCAATCTTATCAAAATTTATTGCAAATAAAAGGGAATCAGTATGCCGAAGAGGCTACTTTGCGCTGCGCCGGAATTACATTCGATAACAAAGACTATGCAGCAGCTTTGACTTATTTTAAACAACTTCAAACAATTGCTCAAAGTACCGAGAACCTTAATGTGGGACGTTTAGGTGTTTTACGCTGCAGTTATTTTCTTAACGATCATCAAACCACACTGGATGTTGCTAACGAAATACTTAATGATCCGCACTCTGCAGACGATTTAAAAGCGGAAGCCCAATATAACAGAGCAAAGGCTTATCTGGCTATGGGGCAAAAAGACTTGGCAATTCCTGACCTTAAACTGCTCGCGGAAGATACCCGGACTGCTAATGGTGCCGAATCGAAATACCTGTTGGCAAATCTCTATTTTGAACAGGGAAAAATGACCGATGCCGAAAATGAAGTGCTTGATTTTGCGAAAAAAAATACCCCTTACCAATACTGGTTAGCACGTAGTTTTGTTTTGCTTTCAGATATTTATATTTTGAAAAATAATGATTTTCAGGCTAAACAATACCTGCTTAGCTTACAAAAAAACTATAAGGAGAATGATGAGATACAAGATTTGATAAATGAACGATTGAGTGCTATCAGTTTAAGAGAAAAGAAAAGTATTCTAAACTAATTAGCCCTTATCCCGAAAGCTATCTCCCAAGGGGTACATTTATCCATATTTTACAAAATAAAAGTAAAACTTACTGTTAAACGATTCAACACTTAATATGAAAACATCAAACTATATAGTATCTATCCTCTTTTTTCTGGCAGGTTCGTCCCTTTCGATGAAAGCGCAGGTAAATGAACCTCAAGACAGTATTGTAAACCAGAATGTAACCGTTGAACGTGAATATAAACCAGTCATTCAGGATGCCGGAAAAATAAATTCCATTCCCAATGTGCTGGATATTAAAACCGTTAAGTCTATGCCAGACTATTCCAATTTCAATTTACCACTGAATGTTGACTTTAATATTCATACGTTAGCGGCAGCTGAATTGGAACGTGAGAAACCAAAAGAAACTCAGGGTGGTTTTGCACGCCTGGGGTTTGGCAATTATTTTAATACACTGGCAGATTTTGCCTATCCGGTTATAAAAAAACCGGATATGCGTCTTGATTTTTCGCTCAATCATCTGGCTACTTTTAGTGAAAAAACACACTCCACAACGAAAGGGGCACTTTCGTACGATAAATTATTCAAAAAATTCGACTTTTTTGCCGGAGTGGGAGGTGGTCATGAATTTATCAAATATTACGGTAATAACTTCAATCGCAATGGAGCGACAAATCTGGACTCTTTGGCTAATCTTTACCCTATTGCAAACTATTCTGAAATAAACAGAACAGGCCTTGATAAAAATTCCCGTAATTTTACCTTAAATGATTTGGCCAATGATTCTATCAATAATACTTTCTGGCGTTTCAATGCTTATGGAGGCCTTCGTTCGTTGCCACAGTCCGACAAATTGCGCTACGAAGCCCGGATAAACTACAATATTTTAAATACTCATTATGGATTTACCGAACATATAATTCATTCGCAGGCAGGATTTAACTTTCCAATTAAAACACACAGACTGGGAATGGATCTTGATTTATATAATTTAATATATAATTCTTCCAGTGTGAGAGCCCTGAATTTCATGAATGCATATTCCGTATTTAATCTGAATCCGTATTACAGTATTGAGCGACCGAACTGGAATGTCCGTTTAGGCGTAAAATCAAGTTTCGTCTTTCAACCCGGTGCCTTTAAAGCCTATCCGTCAGCGGATGTTCATGGAGAGTGGAAACTGATCCCTAAATATTTTGATTTGTATGGAGGCGTTGCCGGAGGATATGAAATCAATACCCTGGATAAGATATTAACGGAGAATCCGTACATGTTTAATGAAACCCGTGTGAATGATACCTATACCCCTTTCAATTTTTTTGCGGGTATAAAAATAAAACCACTTTATAATTTGTTGTTGGATGGGTATGTCGATTATCGTTTCATTGCCGACCAATACTTCTTTGTGAATAAGGAATATGAATTATCACCGCTTATTTATGGAGCCAATTCCAATTTATATACCAATCGTTTTGATGTTCTTTACAGCAATGCTACCTTGATGAAAATTGGTTTTCGGGCTAACTACAACCTCCGGAACACAGTAAACGTGGAACTGAAAGGAGCTTACAATGGATGGAATGTTGACCAGGAGTTACAGGCATGGAATAAGCCCCAATGGGAAGCTTCGCTGAATACCGCTGTGCGGATCAACCGGAATTTGAATGTGTCGGTTATTGGCTTTTACGAAAGCGGCTGTTTCGCCAAAATGGGTGCAAGTGCCGTTGCTTTGAATCCGAAAATTGATATTAATCTGGGAGCTTCTTATCTGTTCAACAGTTGGTTTACAGGCTTCGCTAAAATAAATAACCTGATTAATAATCCGTACCAATATTATTATGGATATGATGTACAGGGATTGAATGTAATGGTTGGCGGGGCAGTTTCGTTCTAGATAGATTATTCCAATTATAGAAAAACTCTCTAAACCATATGGTTTAGAGAGTTTTTTTTAAAGAATAAATTGTAATCAGTTTGGATAAATAGAATAATGAAAGTCAGATCAGAAACATTTTCAAATATTTTGAACCAAACATATTTAACCACTCATACCAATATCTAAAATTTATTTCCTACATTTGCGCTGCATTTTTATACACTTCCCCACCAAAACATTTTAGGCCATAACATCTTGAATTATCCTTATTTAAATATATTTTCAACAATCAGAACATGAAAAAAGTACTTATCGTGCTGCTTACGCTTTGCCTTTTCGGTGGAGTAAAAGCAGACGAAGGCATGTGGATGCTGCCTTTAATCGAAAAATTAAACATCCAAAAAATGAATGGCATGGGCTTGACACTTACTGCCGATGATATTTACAGTGATAAACACGCGAGTCTGAAAGACGCGGTTATCATTTTCGGAAACGGTTGTACAGGCGTTATGGTTTCCAGTCAGGGACTGATTTTCACCAACCATCATTGCGGATTTGATGCTATTCAAAAACAAAGCACGGTGGAACATAATTACCTGAAAGATGGATTTACGGCAGTAAAGCAATCCGATGAAATCCCATCGCCGGGCCTGACGGTTAAGTTTCTGGTCAAAATACAGGATGTAACGGAACGTGTTATTTCTCAGTTGCCGGATTCATTGCTGGGAGAAAAACGGGTCGACAAGCAAGATTCAATCTTTAAAGTCATTGAGAAGGAAGCGGAAGCCGATTCCCTATATTCGGCCCGGGTAAAACCTTTTTATGCCGGAAATGAGTTCTATTTGTTCGTTTATGAAGAATTTTCGGATGTTCGTTTTGCTTACGCTCCACCGGTTTCTATTGGTAAATTCGGCGGTGATACCGACAATTGGATGTGGCCCCGTCATAAAGGTGA
>JAQTOL010000371.1 GCA_028748945.1 Paludibacter sp. | reverse complement strand
ACAGTAGAAATTATTAAAGCCATTGCCCCCAAGGCTCAATTATTGGATTATGGGTTGAAGGAACTGGATGCCCTGACCGACAGGAATACTGCCGGAGCTCAGTTGGAATATCTGGCCGGAATATAAAATATTAAACGAATTAAACTTACAGGAAATGAAGAAGTATATAAATTTCAGGTTATTGAAAAGGAATAAATTTTTCCAATCCCCGTGGCTGAAACCTGCATTGTGGGTACTTTGCGGACTATTACTGGGTTGGTTTATTTTCCATCCTTCGGAAAATGTGAAAAATAATAATGGTACAACTGAATTGTCCGAAAATCATGATAAAAAAGCACATCAGATTTGGACATGCGCTATGCACCCGCAAATAAGAATGGACAAACCCGGAAACTGCCCTATTTGTGGCATGGAATTAATTCCGTTGCAATCCGACACTGCCAATATCGATCCGGACGCGGTACAAATGACGGAAGCCGGGATGAAACTGGCCGAAGTTCAGACAACCGTGATTGGCAAACAAAACGCCAAAAAGGATGTGAGTCTGTATGGGAAAATTCAGGCCGATGAACGACGAATCAAAATTCAGGCTGCTCATGTTCCGGGACGGATCGAGGCATTGCTGGTAAGCTTTACCGGTGAACAAATTACCAAAGGGCAGGTGATCGCCCGGATTTATTCGCCCTCGCTGGTTACTGCCCAGGAAGAATTATTACAGGCCAAACAATTGAACCCGGCTCAGCCCGCCTTAATCGATGCAGCCCGGGAAAAACTGCGTCAGTGGAAACTCACGGATAAACAGATTGCAGCCATTGAGCAAAGTGGGAAAACAAAGACTGTGTTTAATGTTATTGCCGATGTGTCGGGTATTGTTTTGACCAAACAGGTCAATCAGGGCGATTATGTTCAGGAGGGCCAACCGCTGTTTGAGGTGGCTGACCTCTCGCAAGTCTGGGTTCTTTTTGATGCGTATGAAAGCGATCTTCCGTGGATAAAAACAGGGAATACCGTGTCGTTTTCATTGGAATCATTACCCGGACAGAAATTTAGCGGGAAAGTTTCTTTTATCGATCCGGTTATTAATCCGTCAACCCGTGTAGCATTGGTGCGAGTAGATGCAGCCAACCCTGGTGGTAAACTGAAACCCGAAATGTTTGTGAACGGGTTAATTTCTGCAGCTCTTCCGAAATATAATAACGGCATTGTTATTCCTCAGTCGGCAGTATTGTGGACCGGTCCTCGTTCGGTGGTTTATGTAAAAGTACCGGGGGCAAAAGAACCTGAATTCCGTATGCGTGAAATAGAACTCGGACCTTCGTTGAGTAATTCCTACGTGGTGCTTAGTGGCTTACATCAGGGTGAAGAAATAGTGACCAATGGTACTTTTGCGATTGATGCTTCCGCACAATTGGCCGGTAAACCAAGCATGATGAACCCTGAAGGTAACCAAATTTCAACATCCAGCATGCCCGGGATGGATATGAGAACCGGTTCCAAAAAAGGAAAAGATACGAGACCAGCTGTTGGTACAAACAATGGAAAGAAAAAGGCAATTATGAAGACCAGTATGATTAAAGTTTCCGGCAATTGCGATTTGTGCAAGGAAAGAATTGAAACAGCAGCCAAATCTGTTAGTGGTGTTATGACTGCTGACTGGAGTGCCAAAACACAAAAGCTTCAGCTTATGTTTGATCCTGCCAAAACAAATTCGGATGCCATTCAGAAAGCCATTGCTAAAGTTGGGCACGACACCGAAAAATTCAAAGCAACAACGGAAGCATACAATAAACTTCCGAAATGCTGTCTGTACAGAAAAAAATGATTTGTAAATTTATTAAATGGCTCTAAGTCATCCGGTAAATATTCTGAGAAATTATTGTTTAAAACAGTTTGTGAAATAATGATTTATTTTCAGGTTTTTAAGCACAACTTTTATCATATCCAGTTGTTTAGCTAATTACTAATCAATAAAATTATAGTTATATGAAAACAAAATTTTTTTATTCAATGATTTTTGTTCTTGGATTGGTTTTTGCCGGTTCGACTATTGCTAATGTGAATGCTCAGGCTGCTAAAAAGACTGTGAAAACAGTTCAAAAAGTAGAATACACTTGTCCGGAGCATCCTACTGTTGTTAGCAATAAACCCGGAAAATGTCCAAAATGCGGAATGGCATTGGTGGAAAAGAAGGAAGTGAAGAAAGTAGTAAAAAAAGTAACGAAAATGGAAACAAAGCAGGTGAAGAAATAAAATATATGTTTTGTTGATTTTGCTATTTGAAAAATGAATCCGGTGTATCTAAAAACATCGGATTTTTTATGTGTGGCGGTTGGTATAATAAATAATCCACTCAATACAGGCCCCGAATACAATTCCAATTGTGTAAGCCAGCATATCAGTCCAAAGAAAGCCGAAACCCAACACCAAACCACCCGGGGTTGTGCTTCTGATACTGTCAATCCATGGCTCGTGATAAAGCTGACTAAGTTCTATTGCGTAACAAAACAGCAGACTTGCAACAGAAATAGTTATTATCGTTTTTGATTTGAAAACTGTTGCCGCCATGAAGTAAATCATCAATGCCCACAAAGCATCTCCCAGATATGTATTAATCAACTCAGGAAAAAAAGAAGAGAATTTTCGTGAACCCAAACCCAATGCAATCACTCCCAGTGTTGAAAGAAAATAAACAAGACGATTCCGTTTTAGAATTAGAGGAAGTGCTGATTTAACTGACATGAAAATTCCTGAATTAATAATTCATACTTGAAAAATATACCAAATACCATTTTCCTTTCCGGAATGCGTATTTTTCAATCACTTCAAATCCGGAATCCTGAATATAAGTTCTTATTACTGCTGATTTAGTCCTGATTTTGATCTCCCGTATATAATTGCTATTGTCAAACACAACTTTACCTTCATTATCTGGAAAATAGTTATTGGTTATCATTCTCCAGTCTTTCTTTTTCCAGTCCGAAATAATGGAATCTCCCATGGCATTTTTTTCGGTAATAGGAACGGCAATATTATAGGATCCTTTTAATGGAAAATTGATGCTGCTTATTTGAAACAGCGAATCGCTGTAAAACTTTTTCGAAAATTCCGCAAAGTCTTTTTTGAAATCGGTCTTAGTCAATTTTTGCCGGGTGCTACAACCAAGCCCAAAGATGAATATGAATAAAAAGGCTGTAGTTTTTATTTTTGTCATATTGAGTTTAATATTACTAAGTTGGAGATTTATGAGGGTAAAGATAATGTATTATGGAATATTTTCAATCACAAACCATTACTATCTTTCCTCATACACTACCTTCACCAAAGAAACGGCTTGACGCGGTAATTGAAATTTAATTAATAATTCAGCGTTTTTCACCCTGACTTTTTGTGGTTTCGAATATAGTTCCAATTGACCGGAAGTTTCCAAAAGCTGATATTGTTCGGGGGTCGGATTTTGAGGTGATCCCATTTTCTTCCAAACAGTATACGAATTACTGTGTTTGTCGTCGATACGATAATGATAAAGAGTGGCTTTCCCATTTTTCAATCCTTTTAGAACCAACTCAACTGGAGATCCAATATCTTGCAAATCGTCATCGTGGTAATTCCAGATCAATACGGTTGTTTGTTTTTTATCAGCGGAAGCAAGGGCGTTGATATCTGTTTTCTCTCCCCGAACGCTGTTTGCCAGAATGGATGTATAATCGTATGCCAGATTACCCGAAACTTCCACCCGGTTGCCACGCATCATTCCCAACATCCGGAAAACATTCAGTACCGGTTTGTCTGTTCAATTGGTTGCCAGTTCCCGCAAACCGAAAAACCAGGG
>JAQTOL010000370.1 GCA_028748945.1 Paludibacter sp. | reverse complement strand
CGTTTTATTTTGCCAGTTTATGAATCTCATCGAATGTATAGATGGCAGACTTGTTTTTTTGCTCAGCATGAATCATAGCTTTTGCAACCAGATTTGCTTTTATTGGTCTGTACTTTTGGAATAATCCCAATTTGTTCAGACCATACATAACTGTTAATCCGATTTTTTCGCCAACCCGGTTTTCATCCCGGTCACCATCCAGAGGCCCCGGACGAAGAATATTCACGTGTTTAAAAGGAAGGGTTTGAACGGACTGATCCAGTTGCCCTTTTATTTTGATATAAAAGGTTTTTGATTTGGCATTGGCACCGGCTGATGAAACCAGTACATAGTCCGAAACTCCGTTTTTCGCAGCAATCTCAGCGAAATTATACTGATAAGTAAAATCAACCTTGTACTGGGCTTCCTTGGTTTTGGCTTTCGCAATGGTTGTACCCAGCGTCGAAAATAATACATCGCCCGTTACTAAATTTCTCCATTTATCCGGTTGGTCGAAATCGATTATGAACTCAGTCAATTTCGGATGAGTATAAGCACTTGATCTGCGAACAAACGAAACAATTTCCGTATAGGCTTCGTCACTTACCAATAATTGGATAAGTTGTGTCCCCACCATTCCTGTAGCTCCGATAACAAGGGCTTTTTTCATTCTGTTGCTGTTTTAATTATCAATATGTATATCTCTGAATCCCAGAAAGTATAAAATTCCATCCAGTCCAATGGTGGAAATCGATTGCTGTGCATTGGCTTTCACGGTAGGTTTGGCATGGAATGCTATTCCAAGTCCGGCTAAATTCAACATAGGTAAATCATTGGCACCATCGCCTACGGCAATAACCTGTTCCAGATCAATTTTCTCAACCTGAGCAATCAGTCGTAACAATTCCGCTTTGCGTTTACCATCTACAATATCGCCGATATATTTTCCGGTTAATTTACCATCTATAATTTCCAGTTCGTTGGCATAAACATAATCCACATCGAATCGTTTTTTTAGTGCATTTCCAAAATAGCTGAATCCACCGGAAAGGATGGCTATTTTAAATCCTATTTTTTTCAGGATGGAAATCAAACGGTCTGCACCTTCCATAATGGGCAGATTATGTGCAATTTCAGCCAGTATTTTTTCGTCCAACCCTTTCAATAAAGCCACGCGTTTTTCAAAGCTTTCACTAAAGTCTATCTCACCCCGCATGGCCGATTCGGTTATTGCACGGACTTCTGCACCGACTCCGGCGCGATCGGCCAGTTCATCTATAACTTCTGTTTTAATCAGGGTTGAATCCATATCAAAACATATTAACCGACGATTGCGACGGAACATATCATCTTTCTGAAAGGAAATGTCTATCCCTAGGTCTGAAGAGTATTGCATAAACTGTGAAGACAATATGTGTTTGTCAATCAACGTTCCACGAAGTGATAATTCAACGCACGACCGCGTTAAATTGTCTTCATTTATTTCTATTGATGGCCGACCTGTCAGCCTGATTATCGAGTCAATATTCAGGTTTTGCTCTGAAACAGCTTTGGTAACCATTGCCAGTTGTTTGGCGGTAATAACTTTACCAAGTATGGTAACTATATATCTGCTTTTCCCCTGTGCCGCCACCCAATTATCGTACCTGTCAATGGAAACAGGGGTGAAGCGGACATTGACATTTAATTCGGAGCATTTGAAAAGTACTTCTTTCAGGATATTGCCTGAATCGGATTGATTGGATACCTTGAAAAGGATACCTAGAGAAAGCGTATGATGAATATCGGCCTGACCAATGTCTAAAATAGTGGCATCGTAGGTTCCTAATATTTCAGTGATGGCAGAAGTAACTCCCGGTTTATCTTCTCCGGATATCTTGATAAGAATAATTTCGCTGTTTGGCATAATTTTATTTACAATTTATTCATTTACAATTTCAGTTCTTCGATCTATTGTTCGATTACAGAACGTAAATTGTACAATTCAAAAATTTTCATCCCTTTTATTTTTTCCTCAAATACTTTTCAAATGTTTTCAGGGTATTATGAACATAACTTACGGTCTGTTTCCCCCTGAAATAACCATACTTAACCACTTTATCGTTGTAAAATTCAGGTTCGCTTTTCTTTAACAGGAAAAATTCAACATTTCCAAACCAAACCTGTGGGTTTTTTCCATATTTTTGGGCCAGAGCCATAGCATCGAGAATATGAGCCGGACCGGAATTGTATCCTGCCAAAATGAATTTTACCCGTTCATCTTTATTTTCCACTTTACGAAAAGTGAGGTTTAAACTTTTAATATACTGGACACCGGCTTCAATATTCATTTCCGGATTAAAAACAGTTTGTTTATCGAGTCCGAAATTTGCAGCGGTGCGCGGCATTAACTGCATAAGCCCTGCTGCTCCCACCCAGGATATTTGCGAGGAGTCGAACCGTGATTCGTGGTAAACAAGGGCAGCCAACAGTCGCCAATCCCAATTGATAAGGGCAGCATATTTTTTAAACAATTTGTCGTACGGGGAAATCGCCCCCCTGGGAATTTTTACTTTAAGTTGAGCAAAATAAGGGCTCTTTTCCCAATATTTATGATAAAGATTGGATTGTAATTCCACTGTTGTCGGAAGTTTTTCCCATTTTTCAATTGTATCCTGTAATTCCTTACTTCCGGCACGAATCATCCAGCCGTTGGGTTGATTGAATCCAACCGGCAACCGGCAATTTAAACGATTATAGTATGATTTATGAAGCATAGCTAAATTGTGGTACGCCAGCGTATATTCAATTTTATTTTCAGCTACCAGATCAATCAAATCTTCGTTTGACAGTGAATCGGCTGCAAGCACAATATTTATTTTTCCGCCAATTTCCTCATTGAGGGCTTTTAGCCGCTGATGGAAAATACTGTTTGCCTTTACATATACGCTTTTACCTGCTAACTGGGTAACATCCGACAAGGCATTGACACCCATGTTTTGTACTAAAACCTGATAGGATTCCGGTTGCGGGAAAACAAAATGAAAATCTTTTTTTAAATTTTTGGTTTCAATGGTATTGTAACAAATTATATCTACTTTCCGATCCAGGAGAAGTTGTTCCATTTCACTCTGGTTTTGGGCAATGCTTATTTTAAGGTTTACATTCAGACGGCTGGCCAGATTCTCTGCCATTTCATAGTCGAAGCCCATGAATTCATCACGAAAAAGAAAGTAGGAAGTTGCACCATACATGGTGGCGACACGTAGTGTATCGGAAGAAATTATATTTTTTAAGTCGGTGGAAACAACGACTGATGCATCTTCCGTTTTCTTATGATTGCAGGATACAATTAAGAAAACGGATAAAAGCAGGAGCACAAGTTGTGGTTTGTTTCGCATGATAGAAGTAGTTAATTCATAATATTTTTTTTATTATGAATCTGTTGTAATATGATCAATATTCTCCACTTTTATCATTTCCATGCCATTCATTCGCAGAAAGACCTGAGCAGTTGCCAGTACATCTTTCTGACAATAAGTAGCTATGCGTTCAATGTTTTTTTCAATATAATATACGTGAGCAACCTGACTACCATCAATATCGTCTTTCGGAGTCGGGATTCCAAAAACGGCTGTCAGCAGTTTCAGGGAAGTATAGTTTTTGTAATCACCGAATTTCCACAATTCCAATGTATCGATAAATGAAATCTCCCAGGGTTTTTTCCCGGCAATCTGGAAAATGGGTGGTAAAGGCAGTCCGTTAATCAACATCCTCCGGCATATATAAGGAATATCGAATTCTTTAATATTATGACCGCACACCGTATGTTCCCTGGTCAGGCAAAACTTATTGATCAGCTGGGTAAAATCGGTGAGCAGTT
>JAQTOL010000369.1 GCA_028748945.1 Paludibacter sp. | reverse complement strand
TGGTATGCGCGCAGAATACTTTCTTAAATCATCATCAAACACAACAAAAGCGTTACTGAGTCCAACCATGGATACCGTACAGGTTGTTCCGCTACAATCAAGATTTCATCTATTTCCAAGTTTCTAATTATCCTATAGTTTACCCATTGATGCTGAATTACAGTTCAATTACAGTAACCGTGTGAACCGTCCCCGTGGACGTCAGATTAATCCTTATAAAGATTTTTCAGACTCGACTACCATCAGTTATGGAAATCCTGATTTAGCACCACAATACTCATCGGCACTGGAGTTGAATTACGTTAAAAGTTGGGATACTCAATCGCTTTCCGCTTCTTTGTATTACCATAATACAAATGATGTCATTGAAAATGTGCGTTTCGTTCACAACGGTGTGATCGAGAGTACTTATTTGAATGTTGCCAAATCGCAAAACACCGGGCTTGAGTTGATATCAAAAAACCGTTTATTCCGGATTTTAAGTTTAACCTCGTCCCTTAATATGTATTACAGCAAATTAGATTCTGCAACTTTTATTGATCCATATAATAATCAAACCATTGGAATAAAAGGAAGTTCCAATTTATCGTGGAGTGCGAATATATTGGCTAACTTTATGTTAAGCAAAACTTTCTCCGGTCAGATTACCGGTGAATATGAGTCACCGGAATTGGTTGCCCAGGGTACCCAAGATGCTAACTTTTCCATCGATTTAGGATTCCGGAAAACATTTTTGGACCGGAAACTGAGTCTGAGCTTAAACGTGAGAGATCTTTTAAATTCCGATCGTCACCGGTCTACCATTTCAGGAGTCGGTTTCACACAGAAAACCGAAAACTATTTTCATGGACGAATGTTTGGAATTTCCCTCAGTTATAACTTTGGAAATATGAAACCAAAACAAACCGAAATGAAGAAGCAAGGTGATTCACCGGACATAAATATGGATAGTATGGAATGATCGGGATACAACAATTGAGAGAAATTAATCCGAAGAGATAAGTTCATTAATTTCAAGTATCATCATAAAAAAAACCGCTATACTCGTTTTAAAACGTTTACAGCGGTTTTTCTGTCAAAATAAGTCTTTCTAACGAACTATGATTCTTTTAGTTATCACCTCAGTCTGTGTTACTGCTTTTATAACGTATACTCCATCCGATAAATTCATTTGAACGGTTGTTATTTGATTGGCATTGAAGTTCAGTTTTGAAACTACCCGACCGTAATGAGCATCGTAAATTGTCAGATCACCTGTACTGGCTGTTGGATTATCTATTACCAGGGTTTTAGCAGCGTTAAATATATTGAGAGTTTTATTGCTGTCATCCGGTTTATATTGATTTTCAGGAGTTGAATTTTCATCGGGTTTACTAACGGAGGTAACAATTTTAAAACGATTCACCGGAGAATTCGTTTGAGCTGCAACGAATGTGTATTCAGTTCCTGAAGTATGGATATTGATTGTTTTGTTTTCTACCAAATCAATTAAATATAGTTCAGTGTAACGTTTATCCAGATTATAATTCGTAATCTTCAGCGTATAGTTGGTATCTTCACCCGGAAGGAATCCAAGATTCGTATTATTTATATCATTCAACACGTTAATTCGATAGTTTCCGTCGGCTTCCATATCATAAAGCTGAGGTTCCAGGGGAGAACCGAAGGTTTTGTAAGTGTCTTTACCATTATCGAAACTGGAAGTACAAGTTGAATCGGAGAAAACAGATAGCTGATCATTGTAACGGGATCCATAGACATCTATAATTGTACCGATACTGTTTTCAGGTATTATAACGGGTGGTATGTCTTTACTGATAATTTTAAAGCGTTTCTCAAGGCTGTCTGTCCTTTTTGCAACAAATGTGTATTGTGCACCTGTTTCAAAAATATTTATCGTTTT
This sequence comes from Paludibacter sp., assembly GCA_028748945.1. Classification (GTDB taxonomy): domain Bacteria; phylum Bacteroidota; class Bacteroidia; order Bacteroidales; family Paludibacteraceae; genus Paludibacter. The sequence goes on along the minus strand of JAQTOL010000369.1, from coordinate 1,940 downwards.
GTTTTCCAGTAAATCAACCAGATAAAGTTCCTGGTAACGCGTTGCAACAAAATAGTTTGTGAAAGTAAGGGTATAAGTGGTATCTTCTCCTGCACGAAATCCGATATAAGTGTTATTAATATCCGGAACTGAATTTACCTGAAAATTGCCGGCATCTTCCATAGCATAAATCTGAGGAGCAACAGAAGAACCAAACATTTTATAACCATCCCAACCATTATCAAAACCGGTTGTACATTGAGGGATAGAGAATATCCACATACGATCTGAAAAGCGGGAACCTTTTACATCGATCACAGAACAAACACGGTTTTCGTCACCTGCTTTTTGTATTGTACTTCCTGATGCTGAAACGGGAGTTTGAGTATATACAAAATTCGAAAAAAGGATTAAAGTGAAAAACACATTGAGCGTATTTTGTATAGATGTTTTCATAATTTATGGGGGTTTTATGAAATGATTTTTCTGATTTACCTGATGAATAATTGTATGAAATAATTATATTGTAAATATACGACACATTCCACATAATGCTCATTTTCAGTCATTTGTAGTAATATAATTTCTTACTGTAGTAATATTTTTTGGGGGGAAAACTGGTACTCCGGAAATGGTCTCTCAATTTATGGCTCTACTAATTGTAAATTTCGACATTTAAAACACAATAATCTGATACAATGCACATTAAATAAAGCAGTATCAGAGGAAACAGAATTAATCGTGTTAACTTGTAGTAATCCGTTTTTACCCACAAACTTCTTTTACTACAATTATATAGAAGTTGTACTAATTTCCAAAAGACAAAAAAGGATTGGTTTCTAAATAGTGCAAAAAACAACGAACAGAATAAATACACTTTAACTTTAATCCTCCGTTATTTTGATATTTATTAACCACATAAAGCCCGACATAAATTACGAATTATGTTAAACGGACTAGAAAACAAAATAAATCAATTAAACTGCCGTAATTATTACTATAATTATCAGACAAAATACAGTAGCACATCTACCTGAATATCTATACATTAAATATTTATATAGTGATTTAGCCGGATAAGTCAGGTAAAAGTTGAAAGGTGGGTATATAGAAATGTAATGATCAGACAAATAAAAAACGCTATCAACGTTTTAACATTGATAGCGCTGAAATTTCAGTCCTACAACAAACTACAATACCAAGTAGAAAATTATTTTCAATGATACTGTGCAGTTTTTTTATACTAACTTCTATTGCTTAATATAAATGAAAGGGGAAAATATTAGGTATAAAAATTATAGATTCGTTTCGTTTAAAATTAGTCATTTCACTAAATCGTGGCTGGCCGTATAAATCGTTTAACGAAAGCATATACTCCGGCCATAAACAATAATATCCAAAAACCATCACCAACCGGTATAGGCGGTCCTGTCGGATCACCACCCGGGTCTGTACCTCCAAGTGCAGCATCTGCATTTGCACCTTGTCGTGTAGTGGCAGTCGGGTTTTGAATGGTAGTTAAGTCGGAGGATAAAGTTAATGTACCTACGCCGGTAGTTGGATCAATTGAGTTCTTCTGTGAACTTCCTCCCGAACCGAAAGTAGCAAGGCCTGAAACCCCACCGCTACCCGATGCATTTGTTCCGGTACGACCGGTCATAGCTGGCGAAACACTGTAATTCGTCTCCTTGTTGACTTTTGAAGAACCGGACGCAGAGCTAACGGTATACTTTTTTTGTTCCGGCGTGTAAGTTGGAATACCCAAATCGGTAGATGGATATTGATCGGTGTAATTATGAACTTTGGGTGCATTGGCAATGCCCCCGCTAAAATTCACACCTTGATTATAAACAATATATTTGTTTCCGGTGTATAAATCGGGGCTACCAATGGGCGAATAGATCACTACCAGAGCCAAAATAGCCCAGGATAACAACCACATCAATATTTTACCTCCCTTT
>JAQTOL010000368.1 GCA_028748945.1 Paludibacter sp. | reverse complement strand
TGAAAATGCAAGCCTTCTAATCCTTCGGGCAATTTATCTCCCAATAATTCGGCAACGACACCCAAACGCGAACCGGGTGCGCAGGGATTGTACAAATCGGTTTCTACATCGGAGAATTCAGGGTTTATACGCAATCCGCAGGAGATATTATCGAATTGTGTTTGCGGGTAAAAATGCTGAAACTGATTGAGTGAATTGAATGTAATATGACTGCTGCAAGCCATTATACCTGAAAATTCTTTGTTGGTATAGGCCGGACCGTAAGTATGTGCTTTGCTTCCCATTTCTTCGAAAGCCAAACGTGCTTCAGCCAACGAGCTGGCGGTGGAATAAGGAATATATTCGCGTACAATCGGAAAAACACTCCACATGGCAAAAGCTTTAAAAGCAAGAATAATCTCTACGCCGGCACGTTCTTTCACCGATTTGATTAATGCCAGATTTTTGCGAAATGCGACTTCATCGAGGACGTAGCAAGGGGAAGGAATTTTTGAATAATCCATTATTTCTGATTTTTGTTTGCAAAGATAATGATTTTTAAACACGTAGAGACGCACGGCCGTGCGTCTCTACGTGTTTAAAAACTTATTCATACATTATTTTGTCAATCTTACAGTTAGAGGATCAGAATGCAATGTTTCAAATCCAATTAAACCAATAATTGATTCACCTTTTTTTAATTCATTATTTGTAATATCAAATTCCGTTAATTCAGTCAATAATTTTTTGTTAGAAGTTCCGGCAACTATCATATTTCCTGCTCCAATTCCACCAAAAACAAGAATATCCAATGGAGCAAGGGAAATACAACCAATTAAGTATAATCCATATGCTGGCCAGGTTTGTTGAATTTTTGATTTTATTTCCATCGGAGACATAAGTCTAATTTTTGCATCTCCACAGTAAAACAAAACATCTTTAGCAATAAAAATGGTAGAATCAGAATTGTTAGTTAACTTAACGGCAACTATTCTAATATCATTTTTTATTTCTTTGTTCATATATTTCTTATTACCACCAGCATCTCTTAAAACATCGTATCTATAAGATAAATCAAGCTTTTCTGTTGTTTTAACTGCAGCAGGATAGTTAATTTTATCGGGGTTTATTGAATGATAAATAGTCGCACAACTTGAAAATAAAAGTATAACTAATACAATTGAGAGATTAAAAATTCCTTTCATAATAAATTAAATTTAATGATTAATATTTTGTTTTTAGAGTTTATCAATTATGTGTGATTATATCATTCTTTTAATTAAAAAATATTTTGCAAATTTAAAAAATAAATTTAACTTACACAACATTAAAATAAAATTAATTTAGCATGTTTAAAACTTTTTTCAAATGAAAGTGGGTATATGACTTGAAGTCATATACCCACTATAAAAACCAAAAAATTCAACAATTCAACAATTTAGTATCAAAGCTCCAGATCAATGTCATGCAATTCGTGCCAGGGCAAACCCTGTTTATTCAATTGTTCCATAAACGGATCAGGATTAAATTCTTCAACATTGTAAACACCCGCTTTGCGCCATTCGCCTTTGAAGAACATCATAGCACCAATCATGGCAGGAACGCCGGTGGTGTAACTTACACCCTGAGCCCCGGTTTCTTTGTATGCTGCTTCGTGACTACAATTGTTGTAGACATAATAGCTTGTTTCTTTTCCGTCTTTTAATCCTTTGATACGGCAACCGATCGATGTTTGACCGGTGTAATTTTCGCCCAAATCGCCCGGATTCGGAAGAACGGCTTTCAGGAATTGAATCGGTACAATTTTTTGCCCGTTGTATTCCACTTCGTCTATGCGCGCCATACCTATATTCTGAATTACACGTAAATGAGTCAGGTATTCCTGCCCGAAAGTCATCCAGAAACGGGCACGTTTGATGGTTGGATAATTTTTTACCAACGATTCCAGTTCTTCGTGATAAATCACATACGATTCCTTTGGTCCGATTTCAGGATAATTCAGAGGTTTATGAATTTCGTGCGGTTCGGTTTCCACCCATACACCGTTATCCCAGTATTTACCCCGTTGAGTTACTTCACGGATATTAATTTCGGGATTAAAATTAGTGGCAAATGCTTTGTGATGGTCGCCTGCATTACAATCAACAATATCAAGGTACTGAATTTCGTCGAAATGATGTTTCGCTGCATAGGCCGTATAAATACTGGTTACGCCCGGATCGAAACCGCAACCCAGAATAGCTGTCAATCCGGCTTTCTCAAACTTTTCTTTGTATGCCCATTGCCAGCTGTATTCAAAATGTGCTTTGTCTTTCGGTTCGTAATTGGCAGTATCCAAATAATTCACACCCGCTTCCAGACAAGCATCCATAATGGTCAAATCCTGGTATGGAAGAGCCACATTGATAAGCAATTCGGGCTTGTATGAATTTAGCAACCTAACTAACTCCGGCACATTGTCGGCATCCACCTGTGCTGTTTTCACTTCAATGCCAAAACGTTTTTTTACGTCTTCAGCAATAATATCGCATTTTGATTTAGTGCGACTGGCCAACATGATTTCAGTAAATACATCCGGATTTTGAGCCACTTTGTTTACGACAACTGTTCCCACGCCTCCGGCGCCGATAATCAATACTTTTCCCATTTTTTTAAAATTATTGAGAGTTTTATTCTTCTTAAAATTTAGAGCCTACAAAAATAGATGTTTTTTACCAATTAGAAAAGGAATCTTCCTCTTACCTTTACTTACCTCTTGCCTTTTACCTCTTGCCTCTTACCTCTCACCTCTGATATTCCGTCGGATCAAAACCTTCCAATGCTTCTTTCCGTTCCGTACAAGTTCCGCAAGTCCCACAATGCAATTCTTGTCCTTTATAGCACGAATATGTTTTTTCAAACGGAACTCCGATTTCTTTTCCTTTCAATGCAATTTCGCGTTTTGTAAGGTTTGTATAGGGTGCCATAATTTCCACTTCGTTGTAAGTTCCAAACCGGATAGCATCATTCATACTTTGAATAAAATCCGGACGACAATCCGGATAAATGGCATGATCACCGGCATGGTTGGAAATCAACAGTTTGTTGCAATCCATACTTTCGGCAATACCGGCTGCAATACTCAACATGATGCCATTACGAAAAGGGACGACGGTTTTTTTCATGCTTTCATCTTCGTAATGTCCGTCAGGTATTTCAGCACCCGATTGCAATAAATCGGAAACAAAACCCATTTTACTCAAATCAAGTTCAACAATACGATGTTCAATTCCCAGTGCTTTACAATTATTGGCAGCATATTCAATTTCCCGAACATTGTGTTTTGAGCCGTAATTGAACGAAACAGCCAGTCTCACACGGTCGGTATATTGATATAACGCTACCGAACTATCCATTCCTCCCGAATAAAGTATGATTATGTCTTTTTTCATTATCTTATTTTTTTTGCCTACAAAATTAGACAAAAGCTTTGAAAATTTAGCGGATAAGTATTTTTTTGTATTTTTGTCAACTAAATAGAATTATGGAGTTATAAAATCCTTATTTTAATTTCCTCTTCGGGGGATTTAACAGACTGATACATGAATATACTATTACCTGCCGAATGGTCAGAACAAAAATTTGTTCAACTCACATGGCCGCATGAAAATACCGATTGGGCTTCTATGCTCAAAGAAGTAAATACTTGTTTTGTGAATATAGCTCTTGAAATAATCAAACGGGAGAAACTACTGATTGTTTGTAGGAATGCAGAATCTGTAAAATCTGATTTTGAAGAAGACTTTGACTTTTCCAGAATCCATTTTGTCGAATTGAAAACAAACGATACCTGGGCGCGCGATCATGGAGGAATAATGGTATTTGAAAACCGGAAACCGGTTATTTATGATTTCACGTTCAATGGTTGGGGAATGAAATTTCCGGCA
>JAQTOL010000367.1 GCA_028748945.1 Paludibacter sp. | reverse complement strand
GGTTATTGCTATTCTGATAGGTGCCGTTCTGTTATTGATTACCGGAGTAGCCAGTTGGAAAACCATGTTTTCGGTTTTTGCCGGAGGTGCCATTATGGCTTTGGTATTTAATAATTTTGGACCGGATACAGCTGCCGCCCATTTCCCCTGGTACAATCACCTTGTATTTGGCGGTTTTGCTTTCGGTGCGGTATTTATGGCTACCGATCCGGTTACTTCGGCACGTACGGAAACCGGTAAATATATTTATGGATTCCTAATTGGCTTTATGGCTATCATTATTCGCGTTCTCAACCCCGGTTATCCGGAAGGGATGATGCTTGCCATTTTATTAATGAATATTTTTGCACCGCTTATCGATTATTATGTGGTAGATGCCAACATCAAACGTCGATTGAAAAGAATCAAAAACTAATAATCCGGAACCAAGAAATTGGAAGTTGAATAATTGAAAATTGAAAAAATGGATACAAATAAAAACGGATATACTCTGATATATGCCACCGTGATGGTTATTGTTGTCGCGATGATGTTGGCTTTTGTTTCAGGTGCATTAAAAAGCACTCAGGACAAAAATGTAAGGCTAGACAAGAAGAAACAAATACTTAGCTCTTTATGGATTAACACCGATGGACAGGATGCCGATGCCTTGTACAAAAAATATATTGTAAAAGAACTGGTAATCAATTCTAAAGCCGAAGTTCTTTCTGAAAAACCGGGTGAAGCCTTCGATATTGATATAAAAAAAGAACTTTCAAAAAAACTGGAAGATCGCCGTTTGCCGATTTATGTTGCTAATGTAGATGGAAAAACAAAATATATTATCACCCTGCTTGGCACCGGGCTTTGGGGGCCAATCTGGGGTTACCTGGCCCTGGATGCCGACAAGAATACCATTTTCGGAACTTATTTCTCCCATGCCAGCGAAACACCAGGTCTGGGAGCTAATATAACTGAAGCACCTTTCCAGCAACAATTTGTTGGAAAGCATATATTAAACGATAAATATGAATTTGTATCAGTTGCCGTTTTAAAAGCCGGTCAAACAACCAAAACTCAGGAGAAGGTCGATGCCATCTCTGGGGGAACCATTACCAGTAAAGGTGTGGAAAAAATGTTACTGACCTGCCTCGGACAATATGATCAATTTTTTAAACAAACAACAAGCGGAGGAACCAATTAATGGCTAAACTATTTTCTGAAAAAACAAAACAAGTATTTTTAGGGCCCCTGAGCAAAAATAATCCGATTGCCGTACAGGTATTAGGAATTTGTTCAGCACTGGCAGTTAGCGCCAATCTGAAGCCGGCACTCGTAATGGGTATTTCGGTAACCGTTATTGTGGCTTTTTCAAACGTGATAATATCTTTACTTCGCAATACCATACCAAATCGTATCCGTATCATTGTTCAACTGGTTGTGGTTGCCGCCCTGGTTACAGTGGTAAGCGAATTTTTGAAAGCATATGCTTACGATGTGAGCGTAAAACTTTCGGTATATATCGGATTAATCATTACCAACTGTATTTTGATGGGACGTCTGGAAGCATTTGCCATGGCAAATAAACCCTGGGAATCGTTTGTAGACGGATTGGGAAATGGATTCGGCTATGCAGTTATTCTGATAGTTGTAGGATTCTTCCGCGAATTATTCGGAGCCGGTTCGTTATTGGGATTCCGCATTATTCCTCAATCGTTTTACGATGCCGGTTATATGAATAACGGATTGATGATGATGCCTCCAATGGCCTTAATAATTTTGGCTTGCATTATTTGGTGGCATCGTTCGAAGAATAAAGAATTACAGGAATAGATTATTAATTTAAAAATTAGTAATTCATAATTAAAACTATCATGATTACTTGTAACTTATTTACTTGTAACTCGTAACTTTAAAATTATATGGAAAACATAGCTAGTATATTTGTCAAGTCGATTTTTGTCGACAATATGATTTTTGCCTATTTTCTGGGGATGTGCTCTTATCTGGCCGTTTCGAAAAATGTAAAAACGTCCATCGGATTAGGTATTGCGGTTATATTTGTTTTAACCATTACATTACCTATCAACTATTTATTACAGGTTCACGTACTAAAAGAAGGTGCATTGACATGGTTGAGTCCAAGTCTGGCAAACCTGGATTTAAGTTATCTGGCTTTTATCCTTTTCATAGCCGTAATTGCTGCCATGACACAATTAGTGGAAATGGCTGTTGAGAAATTCACTCCATCACTCTATGCTTCACTCGGTATATTTTTACCGCTTATTGCAGTAAACTGTGCAATTATGGGTGGCTCACTTTTCATGCAACAACGCAATTTCAATAATGTAGCCGAAGCTACTTCCTATGCTCTTGGTTCGGGTGTGGGCTGGTTACTTGCCATTGTGGGTCTTGCCGCCATTCGTGAGAAAATGGAATATTCCAATGTGCCGGCTCCTTTACGTGGTTTGGGTATTACTTTCATCACCGTGGCATTAATGGCCATTGCATTCTTAAGTTTTTCAGGGTTGAAGATCTAAAACGGTCTGCCACAATAGAGGAATTAAAAAACGATTACTAACAATTAAAATAGTCTTACTGTCAAAAACTTCTCCTGTAGGAAGTAACTGGTAGACTCAAATTAAATTATGATTTTAGAAGTCAGCTCAAACGTAATATTGGTATCCAGTCTCGCTGTATTCCTTGTAGTTATCTTACTTTTGGTTATCATGTTGTTGATAGCCAAGCGTTATTTAGTGTCTTCGGGTGATGTTACCATTACCATCAATGGTGAAAAAGAAGTAGTGGCCTCAGCGGGTAGTACATTATTAAGTACCTTAGCCACGCAATCCATTTTTCTTCCTTCAGCTTGCGGTGGTGGTGGTTCATGTGCCCAGTGTCGTTGTCAGGTAGAAGAAGGGGGTGGTGAAATTTTACCAACCGAAAAGGTTCACTTTAGCCGGAAAGAAATTAAAGATAACTGGCGTTTAGGTTGTCAGGTGAAAGTAAAAAATGATATGTCCATTAAAATGGATGAAACTATTCTGGGTGTAAAAAAATGGGAATGTGAAGTGGTTTCAAACGACAATGTTGCGACTTTTATTAAAGAATTCATTGTAAAGTTACCTGCCGGTGAACATCTTAATTTTATTTCAGGTGGTTATATCCAGATTGACGTTCCGAAATATGATATTAAATTTTCTGATTTTGAAGTACAGGATCGTTTCCGTGGCGATTGGGATAAAATGAAGTTATGGGAGTTGAGTTGTAAAAATGATGAAGAAACGATGCGTGCCTATTCAATGGCCAACTATCCTGCCGAAGGTGACATCATCATGCTGAATGTACGTATAGCCACACCGCCATTCGATCGGGCCATTGGAGGATTTAAAAATGTAAAACCGGGTATTTGTTCATCCTATATTTTCAACCTGAAACCCGGTGATAAAGTAATGGTTTCCGGTCCTTTCGGAGAATTCCACCCCATTCTCAATTCAAAACGGGAAATGCTTTATATTGGTGGTGGCGCCGGAATGGCTCCTTTACGTTCACACATTTTGCACTTGTTTGAGACCCTGAAAATTACCGATCGTAAAATATCATACTGGTACGGTGCCCGTTCAAAAAATGAAATTTTCTACGAACAGGACTTTCGTAAACTTGAAGCTGAATTTCCTAATTTTACTTTTAATATCGCACTCAGCGAGCCGCAACCGGAAGACAACTGGACCGGTCCTGTTGGATTTATTCACAACGTCATTCTGAATAATTACCTGAAAGACCTGGATGCTCCCGAAGATATTGAATACTACATGTGCGGCCCCGGCCCAATGGCCAAAGCCGTGGAAAACATGTTATGGGACCTTGGCGTTCCAGGTGAAATGCTTATGTTTGATGATTTCGGAGCATAAGTTAGTCAATGAGACA
>JAQTOL010000366.1 GCA_028748945.1 Paludibacter sp. | reverse complement strand
CCTTGACAAAGCCGGAGAAAACAAAAACACATCCCAACAAAACAGGCAGCAATTCTAATAAGATTCTTCCGGTTTTTCTCTTTATCCTGTCTAATTTTATATCGCGTTCTATGTTTGTCATTTTATCCGGGTTTAGTGTGTCTGTCCTGTTACACCGATGAGGTGCTAACTATTATCTTCTTCCATTTTTATCAAACCAAACATGGCATAGTTAATCATATCGAAATAATTCGCATCAATTCCTTCCGAAATCAATGTTTTTCCCTGATTATCTTCTATTTGTTTCGTTCGGTAAATTTTCATCAAAATCAAATCGGTGTACGACTCCATGCGCATGGTGCGCCATGCTTCATCATAATCGTGATTTTTATTCATCATCAACTCTTTGGCCTGATTCAGGTATTTATTATAAAGTTCCACACCCCGGTCGTAAGCCAGATCATCGGTTTCCGAACAGCCTAATTCCAACTGAATTAAACCGATAACCCCGTAGTTTATAATGCCGATTAATTCGGAGCGGATGCCCTCATCGACTTTCGAAATACCTTTTGTTTCGATGCTGCGGATACGGTTTGCTTTGATAAAAATCTGATCGGTAACCGACTGTGGACGCAAAATACGCCACGATGCACCGTAATCCTTCATTTTTTTTGTAAAGATATCGCGACAAATTGCGGCTGCATCGTCGAATTGCTGGTCGGTTTGAATCATAATAAGAAGCTGATTTTTTGGAGCAACAAAGGTACAATTTTTTGTTGAAACGAACAATCAAAACAAGTCGGGATAAAAGTTCATTTAGGTTCAAAAAAGCTAAAAATACTTTTCGGAAAGGCAAATATTGAATTTTTTATCTGATATTTGTAATATGAAAGTAAACAACAGGCATAAAACAGGACTTATAACCGGACTTCTCATTTTCATTTTTATCGGCTCCATTCAGGCCGAAAAATTTGGAAATGCATCCTATTACAGCTCCAAATTGAAGGGAAGACACACATCGGATGGTGGAAAATATCACCCCGACAGCATGACTTGTGCCCATCGCTCCTACCCTTTCGGGACGATTCTAAAGGTACGAAATCCGAAAAATGACCGGGAAGTGATTGTAACGGTAACTGATCGCGGTCCGCATCAACGCCGGTTAATGATTGACCTGTCCTATATCGCCGCTGAAACGCTGGATATTATTCGTGCCGGAGTTGCCCGGGTGGAGATTACAAAATTGGATGCAATGCCTGTAATTTATCCTCAATTATTCCTACTGCCAACTCCACGCGAAGTTTTAAAGGTAGTAAATTCAGCAATTGTTAGAGCTGAACTCCCAAACTATCATTCAATTGTAAATTACGCTTACAGCAATTAAAAATTGTCGGGCAACAAACCATTCCAACGTTCGACTCGGTTGGAACGAATGAAAACAAAATATTAAAACCGGCTGAATTTCATCATTGAAATTCAGCCGGTTTGATTTTATTTCCAATTAACTTTGGAAAAGTTGAATAGCAGATTAATTATGAGTATTAGCCAATATCAGAATATCAGTGGCGGCACTAATTTGTAAGGTTGAAGCTCCCGATAAAGAAGATAACACAAGTGTTTTGATAGAGTTATAAAATACGACATAGGCATTAACAATTATATCGGTAGTAACTCCCACCCCAACAGCTGCATTTAAGGTTGCTTTCAGGCCTACAAATCCGTTTATACTGGCATCAATAGAATCTACAGCAGTCGCCTGAGTGCTCAATGTAAGTTTTAATTGATTGACAATAGACGAATGGTATTGTGCAAAAGCAGTTGCTATCTGACCAATACTCACAGAGCTTTCAATAGAACCCGATAAACTTGCCCCGGCTGTTACAACCGCGCCTGATTGTGTACTGGTAGCACCGGCACTTTGGAATTTTGCCTCCACAGCTTGTTGCATAATCAGTGCAGCTGTCATATAATCGCTTTTAGCACATGCAAATGACAGTTGTGATGACATATCGGCAGAAGCATTTAAAAATGCTTTGGAAGAAATATCCGATATCTTTGCATACGCTTCAACACTTACATTGGCACTGGTATAGGCAGAAATGATTGCTTTTTGATAACTCGTAAATGCTGCAGCCACACTCATTGAATCCGATGAATTATACAGCGCCGTTTCATAAGATACCTGAGCCATTACTTTTGCATCGGCTATCGTTTGAAGTTGGCTACTTGTAATTCCGAATTCCGAACTACTGCAAGCCTGGGTACGTGCTTGTGATCTTGCTTCCAAAGAACTGATAAACTGATCTTCTAAGCTGGCACTCCCTTTGATTTGGGCAGCAATATCGGCATTCAGATAAAGCTGAACATCGGCCCGGGTTACAATTTCGCTCTTACCTGTAGCTTTTAACCGTGCATATACTTCGGCTTCGGTAGTCGATTCAGAGTTGAGAGGTTGAGAGTAGACTGTCGCACCACTTTTCACTTCTGCAGAAACTACTGCTTTCCATTCCATTGAACCCTTTGTTGCAACTACTACTAAATTGTTTTCGCCGCTTAGAGTGGTTTCAATTACAAATTTACCATTAGCATCCGTTTGAACGCTTCCTGTTGAAACTGTCTTTAAGGTACCGTCCGCCTGAACCTGAGCCATTACAACTGTTGCTCCCTGAACACCAACGCTCTGGGTATTTGAACGCACCTTCTGATGTGCCACATTACTTGCTGAACTGCTATCGCTTACACGTCCTGATACTTTTGCAGTTTGCATGTCCGAATTTTTCGAACATGATATTAATCCCAGGACAAGGATTGTCGAATAAACAAATTTATATTTCATATTATAATAATTTTGTTGTTATAAGTTTTAAACTATTTAAAACTATCTGTTCTTTTAAACGGCGTATTCGTTGCAAAAGTTGTTTTGACAATTTAGGAACGAACAATCTTTATAAATGTTTCACATACTTATACACAAGCGAATACCAGAAATGCATCATCTATTTATGACCTGTAAAGCCCTGAACAGTCGCCCTGTGACCCGAAAAAATCAGTACCCGGGACATAACAAAACAATGAATTTAAATTGGTTTAAGACAATCTGTTTTTATCTTTCTCAGGTTTCGACTCAGACTGTTGCCTAAGTTTATCAGGTGTTCCCTTCCGGGGTCAAAAACAGGAGGGTATTGATAAAAGTATCAGAAGAAATCTCTTCGGAGAAATTCAGCCGGTTTGATTTTCGGGTGATTTTGAATCATATTTCGCCGGGCAGGGATAAAAATCAAATTTAATTAAAAATAATTGTATATTTTAGTTACGTTATAAAAATATTTCATATCTTTGACCTGTTAATTTTCAAGTGACAGGGAGCTGAATTAAATTGAAAATTCACACATAAATATTATGAAGTAAGGTCTCAGGTAGGAGAAAGTGATACACAGGTTTGTGAGGCAATTCTCACTGCTGAGAAAACTCCAAACAGAGCTAAAACACCCTTTCTCCATGCTGAGAAAGGAAGTTGCAGAAATGAAAACAATCTTCTCAACAAGGAGAAAGAAGTTTTTAAAACTGCAGATCAACAGCTCGGGGGTGAGACCATGTTTTAACCGGATTCTTATCGTTTTTAAATCGCTATAAGATGTAATTAACCGTATTATTAACTTCAAAAACTGATTATTTTTATGTTTATCAAAAAAATTCATTTCGTAGAACTTCAGAATGAAGAACATTATGGTTTTCATTCTTATGTGGATGGGTTGGTAGAAGAAGCCACATCCTCCTATCTGAAAATTGAACCACAGGCCGCCGACTACAAGCTTAAGTTGGCTATCGAACGGACGGTGCTGGATGTAGTACGTAAAAGTGCTTACACCATTAAATTGGATGATGCCGATTCCGCACGCGACAAGCCTATCCGTGGGTTCTTTAAAG
>JAQTOL010000365.1 GCA_028748945.1 Paludibacter sp. | reverse complement strand
CATTGGATTTATTCATTTTTATCGGCGAGCCGAAAGATATTTTGAATGAGTATACCGACATTACAGGTAAAGCTTCCATGCCACCGCTATGGTCGTTCGGCACCTGGATGAGCCGGATTACTTACTTCTCGGAAAAAGAAGGATACGAAGTGGCAGCCAAATTGCGTGAAAATAAAATACCTGCTGATGTTATTCATTTTGATACCGGCTGGTTCGAAACTGACTGGCAGTGTGATTATAAATTCTCACCATCCCGTTTCTCCGATCCGCAAAAAATGATTAATGACTTGAAGAAAGAAGGTTTTCATATTTCACTTTGGCAATTGCCTTATTTCACTCCAAAAAATAAATTCTTTTCGGAAATTATTGACAAAAACTTAAATGTAAAGAATAGCAAGGGCGAAATGCCTTACGAAGATGCCGTGCTTGATTTCTCAAATCCAAATACGGTAAAATGGTATCAGGATAAATTAGCCGGATTATTAAAGATGGGTGTCGGAGCTATCAAAGTTGATTTTGGTGAAGCCGCTCCGTTGGAAGGAATTTACGCATCCTGTCGTGGCGGGTGGTACGAACATAACCTCTATCCCTTGCGCTACAACAAAGCGGTGGCAGATATAACCAAACAAACAACCGGTGACAATATTATCTGGGCACGTAGTGCCTGGGCCGGCAGTCAACGGTATCCATTGCATTGGGGTGGTGATGCAGCCAATAAAGATGTTGCCATGGAGTCGGAATTGCGTGGCGGTTTGTCATTCGGATTGAGCGGATTCGCATTCTGGAGTCATGATATAGGTGGATTCGTAAAATCTTCACCCGAAAATTTGTATCGCCGCTGGTTGCCGTTTGGTTTTCTTACATCGCATAGTCGCGCACATGGTGCGCCTCCCAAAGAACCGTGGCTGTACAACGCAGGTTTCGTAAAAGCATTCCGCGAAGCGGCAGAAATGAAATATAAACTGATGCCTTATGTTTATGCACAGGCAAAAGAATGTACAGAAAAAGGTTTACCTATGGTGCGGGCGTTATTTGTCGAATTTCCTGATGATCCGGGAGCATGGACTGTAGACGATGCTTATCTTTTCGGCTCGGATATGTATGTGGCTCCGTTGATGGAGAACACCAAAAGCCGTCAGGTTTATTTGCCAGGCGGAAAATGGATTGATTATCAAAGCGGAAAAACGTATAACCGTGGTTGGCACGATATCGAAGCCGGAGAAATTCCCTGCATCATTCTGGTGCGTGATGGAGCCGTTATTCCTCATGCTAAACTGGCACAAAGCACTGATAAAATCGACTGGACAAACATTGAACTGAAAGTTTATGGAGATAAATCCATTGCCAAAGGATTGGTTTATTTGCCTTCGGACAATATTTTAGTACCTTTGGTTTTGAATAAAAAAGGGAATGTATATCAGGTGGAAAAAGGGGAGATTTCAGGTGTGAAATATCAGGTGAAATAACAACTTATTGAGCGTACAACTGGCATTTGATATTACGCATTCGTCAGTTGATGTACCGCATTAGCAACTTTATATACCGCATTAGCAAATTTATGTACCGCATTTGCCATTTTACGTACCGCGGAAGCAAATTTACGTACCGCATTTGCCATTTTATGTACCGCATTAGCTACTTTATGTACCGCGGAAGCTACTTTATGCAGCGCATTAGTAAATTCAGGTATCTGATTGTCATTTGATAGAAGTGTGGTAACTTTGAAATTAAATTTGAAATAACTGATTTTATAGAATACGTTAACTGATTAATTTATTTATAACCGGAAATTACTTTTAGTTGAAAATTATTTAATATGAAAATTAAACATCTATTTGCCATTCTTGGGTGCCTGTTTATGGGCAATGTGCCGGCACAAAGTAATACGATTAAACCTGCTTTAAAAGAAAGGGTAATCAGTGCCGATTTCAACAAAGTGAATGGACCGTTGAACACCATGTTCAAAGAGTGTATTGGTGCCGGTCGTGCCAACGAAGGTTTGCGTGCCGATTGGCAGCAACAACTTGCCTATGTAAAAAATGAATGCGATTTCAAATACATACGTATGCATGGTTTGTTGACAGACGATATGGGCGTTTACAAAGAAGACCGAAACGGAAATCCGGAATACAATTACCAGTATATTGATGTTTTGTATGATTATTTGTTGAGTATAGGCATTAAACCTTTTGTAGAATTGGGTTTTATGCCCTCGGCCCTGGCAAGCGGCTCCAAAACCATTTTTTGGTGGAAAGGGAATGTTACGCCACCAAAAGATTATAATAAATGGGCGGATTTAATTCGCAATCTGACGCAACATTTTACTGAACGCTACGGAGCGGATGAAGTGAAAACATGGTATTTCGAGGTTTGGAACGAACCGAATTTATCTCCCGGCTTCTGGACCGGTACACAAGCGGAATACTTTAAATTATATCAATATTCGGCCAATGCGATCAAAAGTGTCAACAAAGCCTATCGGGTGGGTGGACCTGCTACCGCCGGGGCCGCCTGGGTGCCTGAGATGATAGACTTTTGCAGTAAAAATTCCCTTCCACTCGATTTTATCAGTACACATTCGTATGGAGTAAAGCAAGGATATCTGGACGAATATGGAAATTCAGGGACTGTTCTCAGCAAAGATCCGATGAGTGTAAGTGGTGATATTTTGAATTCGCGGAAACAAATAAGCAACTCGTCTATGCCCAATCTGCAGCTTCACTATACGGAATGGAGTTCGTCGTACACGCCATCCGATCCCATTCACGACAGTTATCACGAGGCCGCTTATATTTTGCAAAAGATTAAACAGGTTGGTCATGCCGCCAACTCCATGTCGTATTGGGTGTTTACCGATATCTTTGAAGAAGCCGGACCACGCTTTACGCCATTTCACGGTGGCTTCGGGCTTTTGAATACACAGGGCATCAATAAACCGGCATTTTATTCCTATCAGTTTATGAATAAACTTGGCGGGAATGAACTGATAAATACCGATTCAACTTCGTGGGTTTGTAAGGATGCAAAGGGAAATATTCAGGTACTACTTTGGGATTTCACTAATACGCATCCAGGCGATTCGGTCAATAATCAGGTATATTATGTCCGTGATTTACCCGCAAAATCAAAAGGAAAAGTCAGAGTTGATTTATCGGGAGTACCTAACGGTGCGTATAAACTTGAGATTTATAAAGTTGGATATAAATCGAATGATGCATATTCAACATATCTGTCCATGAATAAGCCGAATCAGCTTAGTAAACAACAGGTGGAACAGATAAAGAAACTAAATGATGGTTCTCCGGTTTCTACCGAAACAATACATGTAAAAGCAAATGAACCATTTGTAAAAGAGCTTGAACTTCGTGAAAATGATGTCTTCTTTTTGAATCTGATTAGGCTGTAAGCTTTTTTTTACATTCAATAAATAATTATAGATGAATAATTTCAAGATCCTTTTTCATTTCGAATCGGAAATCTTTTCTTTGGTGGAGATAAAACGATTGCTTCCGAACGAAACGGACAAATCAAAGCTTTACTTTTGGTTGTTGTTTGATAAGCGGAAATCAAGGTTGAGAAAGCTCCGGTTTGTGTCGATGAGTTCGAACACAGAGCATGAATTTCGTATTTTTGAAAACGAACGTTTATCTTTCGATAAACAGAAAGCCCTTTTGACTACAAATGAAATGGAATTCCAATTGGAAGCCGTTCTTCCGGAAGTAAAGTTGACCGCTAATCTTCAATCAGCTATTGTTGAATTTCCCGAGATGTGTTAAGCTATCCTATACAAAATCTTAAAATCAATATTTAAATAAATCATGAAAAAATCATACCAGTTACTGCTCCTGTCCATTCTTCTGTTGGGTGGTTGTTCCGATAAAATCCTCCGGGTAGCTTGTGTCGGTGAT
>JAQTOL010000364.1 GCA_028748945.1 Paludibacter sp. | reverse complement strand
ATTCCGTGGCCAAAGATATGAAAGCTACTATTGTATTGTTACTTGTAAAAATTGAATTGGTCAACTATTCACTGACCTATAAGAAAATGGCTGCAATAAAACCCAACAATCCGGATAGATTTGAACAGGCAGTCCTTGATTTTAGTAAAAAATTAAAGCAAGATACTGCGGATGATACCATTCATACCATTGTAAAACAGGGCTATTTTGCCAAATCAATATTAGATACAGCCAAAGAAATGGGAATTGATTTAATCGTAATGGGTTCACACAACACAAAATGGCTGGAAGAAATTATCATTGGAAGAGTTACAAATGATGATTTACAACAAACAGAAATTCCAATTTTAATTATACCAACCAGGAAGCATGATAATACAAATACGATAATATCGCTGGATAATTAGAAGCCTTTACTTCAATTTTATTTTTTGTGCAAACCGAACGCTGACAGGTCCTTCAGACGCTGTCAGGTTTCTACCCTTTCAACATCCGAAGGACCTGTCAGTGAATTAAAAGCTATTTAATTTTCCTGTTGTGCCCTATATGCCTATTGTGGTTTTATCTCGGAATAAATGCCACGGGTTCGCTTGGAACACCCCAACCATGTGTGTTTCCACCCGATACACGGATATAAATCTTTTGAGCTGCAACAAAGTTTCTGATTTCAAGTTTGTTTTTACCTCCGAAATCTATCTGAGTTTCCCAACTTTCAGGATCATCCGGAGTAGTAGTTGTTTCCACTTTATAACGGTCGGCATTAGCTAACGCATCCATAAAAATTTTGACACTACAAGGTACACTTCCATCTTCTAACCTTTTAATCACGGCTTTACCCGGAACATCATGTTGTACAGGTTCGTTATTGCAATCGAAACCCGAAAGTAAAATAATGGACAGATCGCCATCGGCTACCTTGTTTACATAAATAATAAGTGACTTCATCGATTCATAAACAACTTCGGCCTGATCAATAACGGCCTGATTCTTTAGCTTACTACCATCTTTTTCCTTAATGGAGGTGTCCAGTTTTGTAATGTCCAGTGCGAATGTTTCCATGGTTGGGTCCGGAGTGGGAAAAGTTGTCTTGGCGGCATTCATAGCGGCATGTGCCCTTCCTGCCAGGTTGTAAACTTTCTGCGGATCTTTGTTCTTTAAATGTAAAACAGCAATGTTTGTTTTCATATGATTTTTTTTAAGGTGAATAATGCCCCAAAATTAATCGGACTGCTGAATTTGTGCAAATTTTTTCGGTTCAAATTAGTTCAGAATTATAATACCGAACCCATGGACTGATATTTTACTTTCAGAGCCGGTATATTTAGTTTTCGACGGGTCAAAAAATATTTTTGACCCGGTATTTTTTCATTTAGAAGGGTCAAACTGAAAATCTGAAGGCAATAATTTTTGTCAGGAGGCTTCCAACTGAAAATTTGACGGCAATACTTTTCGTTCTGAAGGCAACAAAATATTATCAGAAGGGTACTTTTTCCTTTTTTTGGGGGCAGAAATATTTTTAGACGGGAATATTTTTCTTTCTGATGGATCAAAAATATTATTAGACGGTTACTTTTTTCTTTTTTCCGGATCAGAAATATTAGGGGAAGGGAACTTTTTCTTTTTTTCCGGATCAGAAATATTTGGAGCAGGGAACTTTTTCTTTTTGAGACAGGGTCTATTCAAAAAAGGCTGTATTCCGGCAGGAATACGACATTATTTTTGACTAAAATTCATATTAATTAAAATATATGATTTATCTTTGCGAATATTTTTTTTTAATAAAATCTAACGTCAAATAATCTTATCAATGGTGCGAAAATCATTTCTTCTAATCATTATGTTTGCATGCATAATGACAACATTTAGTCAAAACAGTACTGATAGTATTAACAAAGTACTATTAAAAGACGGAGTTCGTTACGAACAAGCCGGGAAACTGCTCAATTCATATGATTTCAAGAAGATATTCAGCACAAATAAAACCTCATTAAAATATTTCCGGAATGCTCAGACATTAGGAGGCTTTGCAAATGTTTTTGGTTATGCCGGAGGATTTTGTATCGGTTATCCTGTTGGTTATGCCCTTGCAGGAGGTCAAATGAATTGGTCGGTCTTCGCAACGGGATGTGGTTTTATATTACTCGCCATCCCTATCTCAGTGGCAGGTAATAATAAATTAAAAATGGCAATCGATACGTATAACGGTAATTTAAAGCCCGAAACAGGTTCAAATCAATTGGATGTAAAACTTGGTTTTACTCAAAATGGCATTGGATTAACGCTAACACTTTAAAAAAACTCCATTAGATTATGAGATTTTTTTTTAAAACAATTATTGTTTTAACTGCTATTGTTGTTGCATGTACTGCATGTGAATACCAACTTTCGGGAGAGTTTAATCAGGATATTCAGAAGCCCGCTGACTCGCACAATGGGAATATTACCCTATCAAAAGATATGGATTCTATCGTGATATTTGAATCCACCGATATCCAATATACTGTAAATGCATTTGGGTTGAAAAGCAATGGCATTCAAATTGAATACTTAAATACCAAAATTACCAATGATTATAGTTATTCCGGGACATTTACCATTACTCCTGACTTTAGTATTACCGGTTGGTTTGATTTGAAAGCCGATTTTTATTTAGGCACCGGTTCAGGAAGTGTTGCCGATAAATTTAAAGTTGAAAACTACGTTGGTACCAAAACCTGGAAAGTCTGTTTCATGGATTTAACCAAGTTTGATTTTCAATTCCAACATCATATCAATAAAGATGGTTTCCTTGAATTGTTTTGGATTAAACCTTCTTATATGCCTGCTATTAGTAGTGATATAAATATCTACAATTCAAATCATCCTCATATTACCAAGATGGTAGGCGATACAACATTCTATGCTGATTCAACGTATTATGGCGGGAATTCAGAAGACTATACATTAAGACTTCATCTGAACAGTCGCACTATTTATGAAAAAACAATAATTCCAAATTATCCTTTTCCTGAATTTAAAATTACTCCATTAGGACTTGACAGTATTATAGTTTCATGGACAAAAAGTCCGTTAAGACAATATTATAAAGTTTATAACGGTAATGCCTGGCAGCGTTATATTTTTACGGGATTTGAAAACTCTTTTAAAACTACCGGTATTCCCGGTTTAGAAAAAGATTTTTATTTAGAAGTATATCCTTACGATTATAAAAACAACGTTTATAATCATGCTACAATAAGCACCAAATATAAAAAAGGTGAGAGCGCCAATTATAAGTTTCACTACTCTTACGTAAAGGATCAATTTTATATTCCGAGTCCGGGCAATATTTCGAAACTGGAAAAAGTTGATGTTACTACTGCCGCAGGAAATACTTATGCAAATGAGGGTATTAATAAGTATGAACTTTGGGGAAATCACCAGGGAACCCGGTTTGTAGGTTTTTATTCAGGTGATATTCATGTTTTTGATGAAACCCTGAATGAAGTCAAAAAGATTAATATTTGCGGTCCCTATGAAAATTATGGAGGGCAAATGACAGATGATGATTGTTTTATGTACTACAATTCTAATGAATACTTGTGTCATATAATAAATGTTGGTGAAAACCTTAACTGGCAACAATTTTCGTTCAATCCATCACCGGCTGATGAATCAACATGGGGTTCCTTCAGGTTATCATTGGATGGCAAATATGCCTTTTGGCGGGGAGATAAGTATTTTATTATTTACGATGTCAGCAATCACTTAAATGCTAACATTGTTTATCAATGTCCGGAATCGGAAGCTTATTATTCAATGGGAAATCCATTGAACTATAAGGAAGTAATTATTAGCAAAACGGATAAAATTGAAGTAAGATCACTTCCCGGTTTTCAATTATTAAGACAAATTGAATTACCCGGTGAGG
>JAQTOL010000363.1 GCA_028748945.1 Paludibacter sp. | reverse complement strand
AATGAAAAACCGATTTCTGCCACCTTAGTCGACGTTGCATCATATTCTAGTGCTATCAGCACTTTATTAAAGTTTGTTATTTTCATATTCGTTGAATGTTTAATTATCAAGTGATTTATAGTTTTGCCTGAACAAATATTACGTGGGCGTTCTTCAAAAAATTTTGTTACAATACAGGGCAAAGTTCAATACTTTATTGCCGGTTTGTGTTACAAAATTTTAGAGAATAGTTATATTATTCACACATTTTTTATGGGAAGTATCAAGGATAGAATTATACAGGGAATATTTTGGTACTAAATAAAACTCACTTTCAACATATTGGTACTTCCGTGTTCACTTAGAGGTGTGCTTCCCACAAAAACCACACAATCTCCATCAGCCAACAGTTCTTCTGCTTTCAGCATCTCAACTGATTTGGTAACTGCCATGTTTAATTGGTTATAGGAACTTAAATGAAAAGGGTTGACGCCCCATACCAACGATAATTGCTGTAACAATTTCTTGTTATTGGTAAAAGCATATATCCTGGCTTTAGGCCGGTAACTGGAAATTTTGATGGCTGTATATCCTGAATGTGTAAATAAGATGATAGCTTTCGCCCCGACTTGTTCGGCTAGTTTTGATGCATTGTAGCATATGGAATCGGCCAGAAATGCTGTAGAATTTTTATCCGGAATATGCATCCTTTCAAACGGGTTTGTCCGGTTCGTATTGTTTTCGGTATAATTAATAATCCGTTGCATACTGTTGATTGTTTCAACCGGATAGTTACCTACTGATGTTTCAGCACTGAGCATCAAAGCATCCGCTCCATCGAGTACGGCATTGGCTACATCGTTGGCTTCGGCACGGGTAGGTCTGAAGTTCGTGATCATGCTTTCCATCATTTGTGTAGCAATGATCACGGGCTTTGACTGCAGGATGCATTTTACCACAATTGATTTTTGAATCAACGGTACTTCGTCGAAGGGAATCTCCACGCCCAAATCACCCCGTGCAATCATAATCCCGTCGGCTAATTCTATAATCCGGTCAATTTCCAGCAAGGCTTCCGGCTTTTCAATTTTGGCAATTATTCCTGCTCTGCCTTTTTGGTCTTTTATGATTTTTTTTAGATCCAGAATGTCGGAAGGTTTTCGGACAAATGACAATCCAATCCAATCTACATCCTGTTTCAAGGCAAAAATAGCATTCGAAATATCTTCTTCTGAAAGGCCCGGTAATGAAACTTTGGTATCCGGAAGATTCAATCCCTTGTTTGACGACAGCGGTCCGCCATAAATTACTTTCGCCTTAACCATATTCTTTTTATTGGTCTCCGTCACTTCCAGCTTAATCTTTCCATCATCAATCAGCATTGCCTCACCAACTCTGACATCACGGGGAAACTCCTGATAACTCATATAAATATGATCTTTTGTCCCCATACATTTTTCAGAAACAAAAGTGATGATGTCATCTTTCTCCAGAAGAATCAGGTTGTTTTCAATTTCACCTACCCGGAGCTTCGGACCCTGCAAGTCGGCAAGAATGGAAACATGCGTTTCAAATTCCAGATTTAAATCCTGAATTATATGTATAAGTTTTAAATGCTCAGCTTGTGTGGAATGCGAAAAATTCAACCGGAATACATCAACCCCTTCAAGTATCATTTTATGAATGATTTCTTTGGTGGCTGATGCCGGACCCAGGGTGGCGATTATTTTTGTTTGTGAATTTATTGGTTGCATAATAATAAAGTTGTTTATAATCTTTTGTCTTGGCTCTTGGTTCTTGGTTCTTGGTTCTAGATTCTTGATTCTTGATTCTTGATTCTTCTTTCAATCCAATTCAATCGCTTTAATAAATCCTTTCAGGGTATTGGCCGAATGGCTGAATAATTTCTCTTCAGCTTTGGACAGATCAAGTCTTACATACTGTTCCACTCCTTTTGTATTTACAATGGATGGAATACTTATACAGACATCACTGATACCATAATAATCGGTGATTAAAGTAGACACCGGCAAGATTGAATTTTCATCTCTCAAAATTGCCCTGGTTATTTTTACCAGCGATAAGGCGATGGAATAGTTTGTAGCCCCTTTTCGCTTAATTATTTCGTAAGCCGAATTTTTTACTTTCTCAAATATTGCAGATAACTCATTTTTAGCATTGCCTTGTTTTGCATATTCCGAGCAATAGGTTTCAATATCCATGCCGCCAATAGTTGCGTTACTCCATACCGGAAGTTCGGTATCGCCATGTTCTCCGATAATATATGCATGGATATTGCCCGGATCAACCCTGGCATAATCGCTAATCATATATTTTAATCTGGCTGTATCCAAAACAGTTCCCGATCCGATGACTTTGTTTGGTGGGAAACCGGATAATTTCAACGTTACATAGGTAAGAATATCTACCGGATTAGTGACTACCAACAGAATGGCATCTTTAGTATATTTAGTAATAGCAGGCACAATGTCTTTAAATATTGCTACATTCTTTTTTACTAAATCTGTTCTGGTTTCATCTGGTTTTTGGTTTGCACCGGCCGTAATCACAACTATATCAGCATCAGTGCAACCTTCGTATCCTGCCGGGTATATTCGGGTTGGATGTGCAAAACTTAATCCGTGGTTCAAATCCATGCATTCGCCAATAGCCAGTGATTCATTTTTGTCGATTAATACAATTTCTCTGGCTAAACCGCTTATCATGAGTGAAAATGCAAACGTACTGCCTACATTACCGGCACCGATGATTGCAATTTTAGGTTTTAATGAATCCATAATTATTTATTTTATAAAGAATTAAATGTATGAAATATTATAAATCGACATTAATGTTGCCATGTTATTCTGGAGATTTCAAGTGGAACTGAAACCGTTGGAATGGACGGTATTGCTCTTACTGTAAAGTCATTTGCAGGACGGGTTGCTGGTACTGATGCATTATATTGATAACCATTAAATTCCCCATCGATTTTTTTTCCACGCTTCATTATTTGTATTATCGGAGCCTCAGCTTTTATTCCATCGGAGAATAACTCTAACTGCACATGATCCGGATTTAAATCAGATAAATAGAACCGGACTTCAAACAAATGTTGGTTTTCAACTGTTTCTACTTTAACTTCTCCAAATCGCAACGAATTCCATTTTTGCTCAAGATTGCGAATTGTATCAATTATTTGCTTTCCTTTTTCGCCTTTATTGGCTGCACGTTCAAGATATGATTTGGCAGCGGGAAGATAATGTTTTTCGGTATATTCCCGCACAGATCGGTCGGCAGAGAATCGGGGAGTGAGCTGTGCCATACTTTCACGCATACGCGAAATCCATGCTGTCGGAATACCTTTTTCATTTCGGTTGTAAAATTCGGGTACCACATTTTGTTCAAGTATCGTGTAAAGTTGCTCCGCCTCCAGTGCATCCCAAACCGTATTGTCAACATGCTCATTGCCATCACCGATTGCCCAACCAATTTCGGGCGTGTAAGCTTCAGCCCACCAACCATCCAACTCGGATAAATTAATACCTCCGTTTACAAGTACTTTCATACCGCTGGTTCCACTGGCTTCCCAGGGGCGACGCGGTGTATTAATCCAAACATCCACTCCCTGAACCAGATTTTCAGAAATTTGCATGTCGTAATCACTGAGGAAAATAACACGGGGCTGAAAATTGTTTTGCTTAATAAACTCTATCCATTTTTTAATTAAATCCTGTCCTTCTTTATCACTGGGATGCGCTTTGCCAGAAATAATCAATTGTACCTGAAATTCTGAATTTGTAAACCCGCGTAACAAACGCTTTGGATCCTGCAATAATAAATTGGGACGTTTGTAGGTCGCAAAACGTCGTGCAAAACCCAATGTTAATACATTCGGATCAAACAGATGTTTGGCATGTTCTACCACTTCGGG
>JAQTOL010000362.1 GCA_028748945.1 Paludibacter sp. | reverse complement strand
TTTCATGCCGATCAGGGCAAAAATGTGATTAACAAAGAAATTTATGGTCAGTTTGCCGAACATTTAGGAACCTGTATTTATGGTGGCATTTGGGTTGGTGAAAATTCTCCGATTCCAAATACAAAAGGCTACCGCAACGATGTCCTTAATGCGTTGAAAGAACTTCAAATCCCTGTCCTTCGTTGGCCGGGCGGTTGCTTTGCCGACGAATATCATTGGATGGACGGAATTGGTCCACGCGAAAAACGTCCGACAATTTCAAACAACAACTGGGGTGGGGTTATTGAAGACAACAGTTTTGGGACAAATGAATTTTTCAACCTCTGCGAAATGCTGGGTTGCGAACCTTATCTGAGTGGAAATGTAGGAAGCGGAACTGTGGAAGAACTTGCGAAATGGATTGAATATATCACTTCGGCCGGTAATAGTCCGATGGCTAATCTCCGTCGCCAAAACGGCCGGGAAAAACCATGGAAACTGAAATATCTTGGCGTAGGTAACGAAAGTTGGGGTTGCGGAGGAAATATGACACCTGAATATTATTCCGATTTGTATCGTCGTTATTCAACTTATTGTCGTGATTATGATGGTAATAAGTTATTCAAAATTGGGAGTGGTGCCAGTGATTATGATTATAAATGGACGGAAACCTTGATGAAAAATGTTGGTGATCGAATGCAGGGAGTTTCATTGCATTATTACACTGTAAAAGGCTGGAATGGAAGTAAGGGTTCAGCAACGAAATTTGATAAATCCGATTATTTGTGGACCATGGGTAAATGTCTTGAAATTGAAGATGTGGTAAAAAAACACATTGCCATCATGGACAAATACGATCCGAGAAACAGAGTGGGATTGATGGTTGATGAATGGGGAACATGGTGGGATCAGGAGCCGGGTTCACATTCCGCTCTTTACCAACAAAATTCACTACGCGATGCCTTTGTTGCAGCATTGACTTTGAATATTTTCAACAAATATACAGAACGTGTTAAAATGGCAAACATTGCACAAATAGTGAATGTACTTCAGGCCATGATTTTGACTGACGGCCCGAAGATGGTTTTAACTCCCACTTATTATGTTTTTGACATGTACAAAGTTCACATGGGAGCAACAGATTTACCACTTGATATTCAGTGTGATTCATTGGTTTCAAACAACAAAAAATTTGCAGCAGTAAGTGCTTCAGCTTCGAAAGATACAAAAGGATTAATTCATATTACATTGGCAAATATAGATCCTGACAATGAACAAAAAATTGATATTGACTTAGCAAATCTAAAAATTGCAGGTGTCACGGGAACTATCCTGACAGCTAAAACGATTGATGCCTATAATACATTTGATAACCCGAAAGCAGTCGTGCCTGTTGTTTTCAGTGGTGCCAAAGTGATAAAAAGCGGACTTTCAATTACAGTTCCGGCAAAAGCAATTATTTCACTGGAACTAAAGTAAACAAATATAAAACAACAAATAAATAGGATTATAATGGAATTCAAGGATTTAGAAGTATGGTTTGTAACAGGAGCACAGCTGCTGTACGGAGGTGATGCAGTCGTAAAAGTCGACGCACACTCAAACGAAATGGTAAAAGGATTGAATGAATCAGGTAATTTGCCTGTGAAAGTGGTTTACAAAGGAACTGCTAATTCGTCTTCAGAAATTGCAGACATTATGCGTGCTGCAAATGGTGATACAAAATGTGTTGGTTTAATTACCTGGATGCACACTTTCTCACCTGCAAAAATGTGGATTCACGGTTTGATGGATTATAAAAAACCATTATTACATCTTCACACACAATTTAACGAACAAATTCCATGGAGTGAAATCGATATGGATTACATGAACCTGAACCAATCGGCTCACGGTGACCGTGAATTTGGATTCATCACCAGTCGTCTACGCAAACCGCGCAAAATAGTTGTCGGTTACTGGAAAGACAAATCGACTCAGGAAAAAATTTCTTCCTGGATGCGCGTTTGTGCCGGTTGGGCCGATTCACAAAACATGCTTATCATTCGTTTCGGTGACAACATGAACAATGTGGCTGTAACCGATGGTGACAAAGTAGAAGCTGAAATTCGTCTGGGTTACCATGTCGACAATGCACCTATTGCGAAACTGGTTCCTTATGTAAATGCAGTTACTGAAACTGAAATCGATGCTTTAGTTGCTGAATATGAAAAACTTTACGACTTTGCTGCTGATTGTAAAAAAGGAGCTGCAAAACATATTACAGTTCGTCAGGCTGCTGCTCAGGAAATCGGGTTACGTCGTTTTTTACAAGATAAAAATGCCACCGCATTTTGTACTAGCTTCAACGAACTGGAAGGCATGTCACAATTAATGGGTTTTGCTTCCCAACGTTTGATGGCAGAAGGTTTCGGTTTTGGAGCTGAAGGCGACTGGAAAACGGCCGCTCTTACCCGTACCATGTGGGTAATGGCTAAAGGTTTGCCCGGTGGTTGTTCATTCCTCGAAGATTATGTATTGAATTTCGACGGAGCAAAAAGTTCCATTCTTCAATCACATATGTTGGAAATCAATCCGGAAATTGCTGAATCAAAACCACGTATCGAAGTACATTTCCTTGGAATTGGTGATGCAGGAGTTTGTGCCCGTCTTATTTTTCAGGCTCACAAAGGTGAAGGTATCGCTGCTACAATCGTGGATATGGGCAACCGTTTCCGCATGATAGTAAACGAAGTGAAAGTAATTGAACCGAAAGATTTGCCTAAATTACCGGTTGCTTGCGCTTTATGGATTCCACAACCAAACCTTGAAGTAGGTGCCGGTGCCTGGATTACAGCAGGTGGAACCCACCATTCAAGTTTTTCTTTCTCAATCACAACAGAAATGATGGAAGACTTAGCTGAAATCGCTGATATTGAAATGTTGATAATTGACAAAGACACCAACATTCGTCAGTTTAAACAAGACATTCGTAACAACGAAGTGTATTACATGTTGAATAAAGCACTAAGATAATTCACAATTAATAATTCACAATGCATAATTGTGCATTGTGAATTATGCATTAAAAAATATTATGAGCAAATACGTTATAGGTTTAGATTATGGAAGCGATTCCTGTCGCGCGGTGGTTGTTGATGCCAACACGGGAGCTGAAATGGCTTCGGCAGTAAAATATTATCCACGTTGGATGGAAGGAAAATACTGTGTTCCTGCTGCCAACCAGTATCGCCAACATCCGTTGGATTACATTGAAGGTCTCGAATATACGGTAAAAGCTGCTTTGGCAAAATGCCCCGCAGGAACCGCCGAAAAGGTGGTTGGTATAGCTTTCGATACTACCGGTAGTACACCTGTATTTACTGATAAAAACGGAACTCCGCTTTCATTATTACCTGAATTTGCCGAAAATCCAAACGCTATGTTTGTATTGTGGAAAGACCACACCGGAATCAAGGAAGCTCAGGAAATAAATGATTTGTCTGCAAAATGGAATGTGGATTACACTTCGTACGAAGGTGGAATCTATTCTTCGGAATGGTTTTGGGCAAAAGCTTTGCATGTGCTTCGTGCCGACGGAAAAGTGCGCAAGGCTGCTTATTCTATCGTTGAACATTGCGATTGGTTGCCTGCTTTAATTACCGGAACAAATGATGCAAATAATATTTACCGCAGCCGTTGTGCTTCTGGTCATAAAGCCATGTGGCTGAATGAATGGGGCGGACTTCCATCGGAAGAATTCTTGGTAGCACTTGATCCTGTTTTGGCGGGTTTCCGTTCCAGATTATATGCCGACACTTGTCCAAGCGATCAAAAAGTTGGAATGATTACTGAAGAATGGGCCACTCGTTTAGGTTTAACAACCAATGTTGCTGTGGCAGCCGGTGCGTTCGATGCACATATGGGTGCAGTAGGAGCAGAAGTAAAACCGGGAGC
>JAQTOL010000361.1 GCA_028748945.1 Paludibacter sp. | reverse complement strand
GTATCGCTGTTTTTTGTGGAGAAGTAAGGTTGATCGATAATATCAGATACAATTAATAATTTAAAATTCCAGAAATAAAACCGGGATTTGAAAATTGAAAAATTTAAAGATTATGTTTGTTCATGTTCTAAAATCAAAAATTCACAGAGTTTCTGTAACTGAAGCGAATCTGGATTATATTGGAAGTATTACCATTGACGAAGATTTAATAGATGCTGCCAATCTAATTGTAAATGAGCGGGTCAGTATTGTAAACAACAACAATGGAGAACGATTTGACACCTACGTAATTCCCGGCTTACGGGGATCGGGAGTCATCTGTATGAATGGAGCAGCTGCCCGCAAAGTTCAACCGGGTGATATTATTATTATAATGGCTTTCGCTATGATGGAACTGGAAGAAGCCAAAACATACAAACCAACCATTATTTTCCCCGACACAACAACTAATAAACTTATTTAAGGCTTTTGAGTCTGAAGTTCCGGGATCTGTATTTTTTCAGTCCTGGTAACTATCTTAGCTCAAAGTTTGAAACAATATATGAAAGTCGTAATTATAAAATACAATGCAGGCAATATACGATCGGTACTTTTTGCATTAGAAAGAATCGGAGTACAGGCAATTGTTACGGATAATCACGATGAAATCAGAACGGCTGACCGGGTTATTTTTCCCGGTGTTGGTGAAGCTTCTTCAGCCATGAATTATCTGAGAGAAAAAGGCCTCGATCAACTTATTTGCTCTCTGACACAACCGGTTTTAGGAATTTGTCTGGGTATGCAATTAATGTGTGCTCATTCCGATGAGAATAATACCAGCTGTCTGGGAATATTCAATGAAACAGTAAAACACTTTCCTGAAGTTGGATTTAAAATTCCACAAATAGGTTGGAATAATATAACAAATTTAAGTACTTATTTATTCAGAGGAATTTCTGAAAATGCTTATATGTATTTTGTTCACGGTTATTACGTGGAAGCCTGCAAAGAAGCAATAGCCACGACTAATTACGTAACTGAATATAGCTCTGCATTACATAAAAATAATTTTTACGCCGTTCAGTTTCACCCCGAAAAATCAGGAGAAACTGGACAAAAAATTCTTGAAAACTTTATAAAAGGAGAATAAGTTCGTTTAGAGCTCTGCGTTCTATGCCCTACAATTCATGATTCTTTGCTCTTGTTCTTATTTAACTAATTGAAAATGAATTTCGAAATACAAAACACCGATCCGAAAAGCAATGCCCGGGCAGGAAAAATCACCACTGATCACGGCGTTATTGAAACGCCGATTTTTATGCCTGTTGGTACTGTAGCTTCGGTAAAGGCCGTTCATTTTCACGAATTAAAAAAAGACATTAAAGCACAAATTATTCTTGGAAACACCTATCATCTGTATCTTCGTCCGGGTGTTGACACTCTGGAACGTGCAGGCGGGCTTCATAAATTTAACGGTTGGAATGGACCAATTCTCACTGATAGCGGTGGTTATCAGGTATTTTCCTTATCTGAAAACAGAAAATTAAAAGAAGAAGGTGCAACTTTCCGTTCGCATATCGATGGAAGTAAACATCTTTTTACTCCTGAAAATGTGGTTGACATACAACGTACGATTGGTGCTGACATTATCATGGCTTTTGATGAATGTACGCCGGGTACAGCCGATTTTCAATATGCAAAAAAATCGATGGAGTTGACGCACCGATGGTTGGACAGGGGTTTAAAACATTTTGACGAAACGGAACCGAAATACGGGTATACACAAACCTATTTTCCGATAGTTCAAGGCTGTGTTTATCCTGATTTGCGCCGGCAATCGGCAGAATTCATTGCTTCACAAGACCGTGAAGGAAACGCCATCGGCGGATTGGCAGTGGGTGAACCAACGGAAAAAATGTACGAGATGATCGAAATAGTCAACGAAATACTTCCGAAAGAAAAACCACGTTATCTCATGGGTGTCGGTACTCCGCAAAATATACTGGAAGGGATAGAACGGGGAGTTGATATGTTCGATTGCGTTATGCCGACCCGCAACGGCAGGAATGGAATGCTTTTCACATCGCAGGGCATAATGAATATGAAAAACGAAAGATGGAAAAATGATTTTTCACCTTTGGATGAATTTGGAACTTCGTATGTGGATAGTTTTTATTCCAAAGCCTATTTACGTCATCTTTTTATCAGTAAAGAATTATTGGCCTTGCAAATTGCCTCCATTCACAATCTTGCATTTTACCTCTGGTTAGTTGGGGAAGCCCGAAAACATATTCAACTGGGTGATTTCTCTGTTTGGAAAAAAGGAATGGTTGAACGAGTGACAAGACGACTTTAAATAATTACAATTCAAAGAATGAAAATTAATTACCGAAAAATCGGATTAAAACGGATTGATACTTATATAATTATGAAGTTTTTGGGGACTTATTTCTTCTCCATAACCCTCATTTTGAGTATTGCCGTCGTCTTTGATTTAACAGAAAAACTGGATAATTTCTTTGAAAACAATGCGCCGTTAAGTGCCATCATTTTCGATTATTATTTAAATTTCATACCTTTTTATATGAATATGTTCAGCCCGCTGTTCACATTCATTGCTGTAATTTTCTTTACTTCCAAAATGGCAACCAATACTGAAATCATTGCCATTTTAGCAAGTGGTGTCAGTTTCCGTCGCTTGATGCTTCCTTATTTTCTGTCGGCAGCAGTTATTTCATCCATATCCTTTGTTGTAGGTGGTTTCATTATTCCTCCTTCCAGCAAGAAAATGATTAACTTTGAAAATAAATATGTCAGACCTTTTAAAAAAGATAATGCCCGGAATGTACAAATGGAGGTTGAAAAAGGGGTTATCATGTATATCGAGCGATATGAAATTACCAATAATACCGGTTATCGCTTTTCACTCGAAAAATTTGACGGAAAGACATTAGTTTCACGACTTACTGCCCAAACTATATCATGGGATTCGGCCTATAAATGGAAGATTACCGACTATTTGCAACGCGATTTTAATGGCTTACGCGAAAGCATTAAGAAAGGGACAATTAAAGATACTACCATCATGGTTAAACCGGAGGAATTTTTCATTACATCACAAGAAGCTCCTCAAATGAATAATATAAAACTTCGTGCTTACCTGATTAAGCAGAAAGACAGGGGTATTGGAAATATTCAGGCCTTCGAGGACGAGTATTATAAACGCTATTCTATGCCATTGGCTGCGTTTATTATGACGTTGATAGGTGTTTCGTTATCATCACGAAAAGTAAGGGGAGGAATGGGGCTTCATCTCGGAGTCGGACTGGCACTCAGCTCTTTGTATATCTTATTTTCAACCATGTCTACTACCTTTTCAGTCACTGGTGTCATGTCGGCTTTTGCAGCTGTTTGGTTACCAAACGTGGTTTTCATTATTATAGGAATTTATTTATACCAAAAAGCACCGAAATAAGTATGTAACTTTCCCAAAGTTTAAAAACTCCGGGAAAGTTGAATTAGAATTATTTACCGATTCCGATAACTCCACATGCCACTCTAGCACCTGAATTACCGGTTGGTTGTGTTTTAAAATCGTCTGCACTCTGGTGTATAACTACCGACCGGCCTATAATTGAAGTCATACCCTTAAACGAAAGTGCATTATCAACATAGTCAATATGTGCATTTCCTTTGCTGTCGGCAACAATATTTCCCATATCTCCTTCATGTCGCATAGCTTCCATGGGACCGGCATGGGTTTTATTCATTGGATTGAAATGGCCGCCGGCTGACATTCCATCGGGAGCCGAACAATCACCATATTCATGGATATGTATGCCGTGTTTACCTTCAGCCAAACCGTGCAAATCACCTTCTACCCTGATTCCATTTTTGACTTTTGTAAAAATAATGGTACCTGTTACATGATTACCCTGAGTAGG
>JAQTOL010000360.1 GCA_028748945.1 Paludibacter sp. | reverse complement strand
TACTGTTTCTGATCTGAAATTCCGTGTAGGTTGGGGTCAAACAGGTAATCAGGAAATTGACAATTATGCCAATCGTTCCATAATCATTGCCAATTATATTGGTTCTACCGGTGCCGGAATTAATACCGGAAGTGCTTATGATATTACTGGTGCCGGTTCAGGCATATTGCCTTCGGGCTATATGATTACAC
This sequence comes from Paludibacter sp., assembly GCA_028748945.1. Classification (GTDB taxonomy): domain Bacteria; phylum Bacteroidota; class Bacteroidia; order Bacteroidales; family Paludibacteraceae; genus Paludibacter. The sequence goes on along the minus strand of JAQTOL010000360.1, from coordinate 3,739 downwards.
AACGTGCAAACGACAAAATAAAATGGGAAACAACCACACAAACCAACGTTGGTCTTGATTTCGGTTTGTTTAATCAGAGTTTGTATGGAAGTGTGGAATGGTACTTTAAGCAAACAGATAATATTCTGGTAAACCCTCCTTATCTGGGTGCAATTGGCGAAGGTGGAAATCACTGGGTTAACGGTGCTTCGATGGAAAATAAAGGATTGGAATTTACGGTTGGATACCGCGGAAAAACTTCTTTCGGATTGGAGTATGATGTAACAGCTAATATCTCGGGTTACCGGAATAAAATCACAAAATTGCCCGAAAGTGTTGTCAACAATTATGGTGGAAATGGTACAACAGATAATATTCTGGGTAGACCAATTGGTTCTTACTATGGTTACGTAGCCGAAGGATTGTTCCAAACACAAAGTGAAGTGGATAACTCAGCGACTCAAACCGGAAAAGGATTGGGCAGAATCCGTTACAAAGACATTAGCGGTGATGGTATTATAGATGAAAAAGACAGAACATGGTTAGGAAGTCCAAATCCCGATTTTCAGTATGGATTTAATATTGTACTCGATTATAAAGGCTTTGATCTTACAGCATTTTTCCAGGGCTTGTCAGGAAATGAGGTAAACAATACAGTAAAGCAATTTACAGATTTCTGGGCAGTTAATGAGTTAGGTTCTAACAAAAGCACGCGTCTTTTGAATGCATGGACTCCGACAAATACTTCTTCTACTATTCCTGCATTATCATTCAGCGATTTGAATAACGAAAAAAGATTCTCATCTTATTACGTCGAACCGGGTGCATATTTAAAATTACGTAATCTGCAATTGGGTTATTCATTGTCATCAAAGTTGATCAACAAACTTAAATTAGACAAAGTGCGTATGTATGTGAGCGGACAAAACCTGATGACATTAAAAAGTAGCAAGTTCACAGGATTAGATCCTGAAAATCCAAACTTAGCTTATCCTATTTCCACTACCTTCACCCTAGGTTTAAATGTGGCGTTTTAATTTTTCATTAAAAAATAAAGAAACAGTATGAAAAAATTCAAAATAACAGTTTTAACTCTGATTGCAATTTTCGCAATGAATTCATGTAACGATGCTTTGGTAATTCCATCATATGGAAACCTAACCGAAGATAATCTTACAGGAGTTAAACAAATAGAAAACGAAGTGATATCGGCCTATGCGGCTATAGGTAACGATGAGATAAACAGACCGTTGAGTTTGTGGAATTATGGGAACGTTCGTTCGGACGACGCTTACAAAGGAGGTAACGATCAAAATGATGGTGATTTTCTACACTTTCTTGAAATTTCATCTCCTTCCATTGGCAACGAAACATGGTATACCGATGGTTTTTGGTACAATAATTACGTAGCAATTTCGCGCGCTAACTTTGCATTGCAACTATTAAATAAAGTCAGTGATAGTGAGATGCCAAACAGGAAAGTCCGCATTGCCGAAATGCGTTTCCTTCGCGGACATATGCATTTTATTCAGAAGATTATTTTTAAAATGATTCCATACATTGATGAAACCAAATCGCCGGAAGACATAGCCAATGTTTCGAATGTGGCTTTGACAAACGATGAACTATGGCAAAAAATTGCCGATGATTTCCAATATGCTTACGATAATTTGCCTGAAAGTCAATCAGAAGTTGGACGTGCCAATAAATATGCCGCGGCTGCTTATCTTGCTAAAGTGTATTTGTATAAGGCCTATCGTCAGGATGATATGAACAACGTTGTTTCAATTGATCCAAATGACATGCAAAAAGTGCTCGATTTGACCGCTTATGTGATGACTTCAAAATATAGATTGGAAAGCGACTTTGCTAATAATTTTCTTCCGGGAAGTTATGAAAATGGTCCTGAGTCTATGTTTGCCGTGCAATATTCACATGACGATGGAACGACTTTCGGACGTTTGAATATGGGAAACGCATTGACAACACCAACTCCCGGCGGAGATTTTAATAAACCGAGTCAGAATCTGGTGGATGCATATAAGACAAAAAACGGATTACCAATGTTCGATACATACAGTGACGCAGATTACAACGAAACGACCGATAAAGTTGATCCGAGGTTATTTCATACAGTGGCTATACCGGGAAAACCATACAAATATACCAATGTAAACTTTCTGCAAAATCAGTCCCGTAATCCTGGAATGTATGGTTATTTCTCTTCTTTAAAGGAAAATGTGGATCCCGCAAGTATTTACTACGTAAAAACAGGTCCATGGTATGCAAATTCTAAGAATCAAATCGTAATTCGCTATGCGGATGTACTTTTAATGCGTGCGGAAGCTTTGATTGAAACAGGAAATTATAATGATGCATTACCACTTATTAATCAGGTACGTAATCGTGCCAAAGCAAGTACAAGCTTAATTGGTTTTGCAACGAATCTCGATATCCAACTTTATCAAAACGGTGTTAACTGTACATGGGATCAGGATTTTGCAAGAAAAGCTTTACGGTGGGAGCGTAGGTTGGAATTTGCAATGGAAGGAAGCCGTTTCTTTGATTTGACCCGCTGGGGTATAACCGATTCGGTTATAAACAATTATTACCGCAAAGAAGAATTAAAACACACTTTCTTTCAGGGTGCACAATTCACTAAAAACAAAAATGAATTCGTGCCTGTTCCCATTCAACAAATTAATTTCAGTAAGGGAATTTATAAACAAAATTATGGATTTTAAAAACAATTGAAATATGAAAAAAATAATATATCAACTCCTGTTCATACTTTGTCCTGTCATTGCTTTTTCATCGTGTGATAATGAAATAAAAAGCATATTAGATACAACAGGCGATGTTAACATTCATTCGTTCAGCATCAACGGAGTAGAAGGAACAATCAATGCTGAAAATTCTACTATTTCAGTTATTTTACCGTCAGGCTCAAGTTTGAAAGCTCTTTCACCAGTTGTGACAGTGGCAGATGGAGCTCTTATAACACCAAACAATGGAACAGCTGTTGACTTTGCTGACTCACAAGGTAATCTGACTACAGTAACTTACACGGTAATGAACAAAGATCTTTATCAGAAATATACTGTTTCTGTAGATGTAGCAAGAGCCAAGATTACCAGTTTTAAAATTGGTTCAGTACAGGGCGATATTGATGATGTAAACAAAAAAATCAGTCTTTATCTTCCTGTCGGAACTGACCTGACAGCATTGTTTCCCGTTGTTGAATATACGGAAGGTGCGACAATTAGTCCGGCTTTAGGCAGTGCCGTTAATTTCACTAATCCGGTAACGTATACACTCAATTATTTAGGTTCGACTTTTAATTATGTTGTTACAGTAATTGCAGGAGAAAAACCAAAACCGATATTGGTTCTGTACAATGGTGAAGATGTAGCTCCGGTTTGGGATCCAATAGCCAGTACTATAAATAATGGTACAATTAATCCGAAAACAAATGGTATCAATTCAACTCCGACATGTATTTCAATTATGCGACGAAAAGCTGGAAGTGATGATGGTGGCAGGGCATGGTCAGGAGGTGCTTTGTGGCATAATTATAAAGTCAATATTGATCCGGCAGTTTATAATAAGTTCACCATGATGGTGCTGAAAAATTATCCTGGAGTTGTGCATTTGGAATTACAAACTGATGGCGAATTGAATAAAGACTTTGTGGCAACTTCTTATTCTGCCGACCATCTCGGAGAATGGCAAGAACTTACTTTCGTGATCCCGGCAAGTC
>JAQTOL010000359.1 GCA_028748945.1 Paludibacter sp. | reverse complement strand
TAATGCAAATTCTGGACAAACAGGATGGCCTGCGCAAATATGCCGGTCCGGGACACTGGAACGATCCCGATATGATGCAGGTGGGCAATGGAATGCCGGTAAATCAGGAACGTGCTCACTTCACTATGTGGTGCATGTTGGCTGCTCCGCTAATTTCAGGGAATGATCTGCGTAGCATGAGTCAGCAAACCCTGGAAGTACTTGCCAATAAAGAAGTAATTGCTATCGATCAGGACTCTCTGGGTATCCAGGGTTTCAGACAGGCAGTGAAAGATAGTGTTGAAACATGGCTGAAACCGTTGAAAAACGGTGAATGGGCAATGTGTCTGTTGAATCGGAGTAAATCAATCCGGAATATTGAACTCGACTGGAAAACTTTATCCGTAACCGATACGCTTTCAAACAGAACACTCGATACGACAAAAAAAGAAATCTATAAAGTACGTGATTTGTGGCTGAAAAAAAATATCGGCGAAACCCGTAAGCCCTTGAAAGCAATTATCCCGGCTCAGGATGTTCTGTGTCTGAAATTATCCTACTGATTTGTTAGATTTAGCACCCTTTTGGAAACATTTCACACCCAATATATTTATATTAAACTCCTATTTTTGTATATTTTTATTAATTATTTTTGTCAACCTTTTAATATCAACAAATGGATTCTATAAAAATCAGTTTAAAAGAAAAAATCGGTTACGGTTTTGGTGATGCAGCATCTTCTATGTTTTGGAAGATTTTCGGAATGTATTCTTTGTATTTTTATACCGATGTTTTCGGAATTACTGCAGCCGCAGCCGGAACGATGTTTCTGGTGGCCCGCTTATGGGATTCATTCTTCGATGTTTTTGTAGGAATTATCAGCGATCGAACCAAAAGTCGATACGGTAAATATCGTCCGTTCTTATTATGGTTTGCCATTCCATTTGCAGTAATGGGGGCCGTTACATTCTTTGCTCCTGATTTCAGTCAAACCGGAAAATTAGTTTACGCATACATTACTTATTCATTAATGATGATTGTATATTCGTTAATTAATGTGCCATATGCTTCTTTACTCGGTGCCATTTCTTCCGATCCAAAAGAAAGAAATTCGCTCTCTTCATACCGTATGTCTTTTGCATTCATTGGAAGTTTTGTAACGTTTATGTTACTACAACCTATGATTGATTTTTTCTCAAAAACTTTTGGTAGCAATGTTGCTGTTCACGCAGTAAAATCAGGAATGAGCACTTCACCTATTGGTTGGGTAATGGGTGTCGGATCAATTGGAATGATTTGCGTTATTCTTTTTTTACTCTGTTTTAGTTGGACAAAAGAAAGGGTGGTACAAATTGAAAGCGATGAAAATGTGACTGTGAAACAAGATTTAAAGAACCTGTTTCACAATGCACCATGGTGGATTTTAGTGGCAACCGGGCTGGCTGCATTGCTTTTCAACGCTGTTCGTGACAGTGTTGCCATTTATTTTTTTAGAGATTATGTAAAATCCAGCTATAAAATGGTTGGAACCGGCTGGGATATGACAACCGTTTATTTTCTCGTAGGTCAGGCTGCCAATTTGGTAGGCGTAATGATAGCTCCTTCTGTTTCGGCAAAATATGGCAAGAAAAGAACATATATGATTGCTATGCTAATTGCAGGAATATTAAGTGTTGGTTTCTATTTCATTCCAACAAATGTAACATGGATTCTTGCTTTCCAATTTATGATTTCGCTTTTTGCCGGATATGTGTTACCGCTTTTATGGTCGATGTTTGCCGATATTGTGGATCATCAGGAATTAATTACCGGACGTCGCGCTACCGGTTTGATTTTTTCTTCCTCTTCCATGTCTCAAAAACTTGGATGGGCTTTAGGTGCGGCAATGAGTGGCTGGATTCTGGCCATATTCAAATATGCTCCTGAGGCATTACAACAAAGTTCACAAACTCTTTTCGGCGAACATATAATGATCAGTTTAATACCGGCAGTTTGCTGTGTGATAGCTTTTGTAGGTATGATGTTCTATCCGCTTTCTGATAAAAAAGTGAAAGAGATTTCAGAAGAGCTTAATTTGAAAAGAAACAGTGCCAGAGCCTGATAATTACTAACCACTCTTGTGCACCTTTTTGGAGCAGGGAAAATTAAAAGACAATATGCAATACGGACATTTCGACGACAACAAACGTGAATACGTAATAACCAATCCACGCACACCGTGGCCCTGGATAAATTATCTTGGTAACGAAGACTTCTTTAGCCTGATTTCCAATACCGGTGGAGGATATTCTTTCTACAAAGATGCCAAATTTCGCCGCATCACACGTTATCGTTACAACAATGTACCGATGGACAGCGGTGGAAAATACTTCTACATCAACGATGGAGAATCGGTATGGAGTCCAGGCTGGAAACCCTGTAAAACGGAACTGGATAGTTACGAGTGTCGTCATGGCATGAATTATACCACCATCAAAGGAGTGAAAAACGGAGTGGAAGCCGAAGCTTTATATTTTGTACCCTTGAAAACATGGGCAGAAGTACAAAAACTGACATTGAGAAATACAACAAAAGAAATCAAAAAACTGAAAATATTTTCTTTTGTGGAATGGGCTTTGTGGAATGCCGCCACCGATATGGAAAATTTCCAACGGAACTTCTCTACCGGTGAAGTGGAAATAGAAGACTCAGTCATTTATCACAAAACAGAATACAAGGAACGTCGAGATCATTATGCCTATTATTCAGTCAATGTTCCCATGCAGGGTTTTGATTCCGACCGCGAAACATTCTTTGGTTTATACAATGGTTTCGACGAGCCGCAAACCGTACTCGAAGGTGCTCCCAGAAATTCGGTTGCACATGGTTGGTCACCCATTGCCTCGCATTACGTGGAAGTGGAATTGAAACCCGGCGAATCAAAAGATTTGGTTTATGTGTTAGGCTATGTTGAAAATGCTGAAGACGAAAAATGGGAAAGTAAAAATATCATCAATAAAACCAAAGCAAAAGCAACCATCGCCCGTTTCGATACGGCCGAAAAAGTAGATGCGACATTAGCCGAACTGAAAGTTTACTGGGATAAATTATTGAACGTGTTCACACTCAATTCGGGCGAAGAAAAGCTGGACCGCATGGTGAATATCTGGAATCAGTACCAATGTATGATTACCTTTTGTTTCTCCCGTTCTGCTTCTTTCTTCGAAAGCGGAATCGGTCGTGGTATGGGTTTCCGCGATTCCAATCAGGATCTCGTGGGCTTTGTACATCAAATTCCCGGGCGCGCACGCGAACGCATTATCGACATAGCTTCTACCCAATTCCCCGATGGCGGATGCTACCATCAATACCAACCTTTGACGAAAAAAGGAAACAATGAAATCGGTCAGGGTTTTAATGATGATCCTATGTGGTTGATCCTTGGAACAACTGCCTATATCAAAGAATCGGGTGATTTTACGATTCTGGATGAACCTGTTCCATTCGATAACGAAACAGGTTCGGAAGTATCGCTTTTCCATCACCTGACGGTTTCGTTCGATCATGTTGTAAACAATCTGGGACCTCTTGGACTGCCTTTGAGTGGTCGTGCCGACTGGAACGACTGTCTGAACCTGAACTGCTTCTCGAACGACCCCAACGAGAGTTTCCAGACTACTGAAAATAAATCGGAAGGTTCGCAAGCACAAAGTTTGATGATTGCCGGACTGTTCGTGGTTTATGGTCGTGATTATGTGGAATTATGCAAAAGGATTGGCAAAAACGCTGAAGCAGAACGTGCCAAACAACATGTTGATACCATGGTGGAAGCCGTAAAAAAATTCGGTTGGGATGGCGAATGGTTTATCCGTGCTTACGACTATTTTGGAAATAAAGTGGGATCAAAAGAAAATGAAGAAGGCAAAATTTTTATCGAATCGAACGGCTGGTGTACTATGGCCGGTATTGGACTTGA
>JAQTOL010000358.1 GCA_028748945.1 Paludibacter sp. | reverse complement strand
TAGAATCAATAATGATGGCCTCTTCAGTTGAACAGTTTTCTAATTTGTTAAGAATTGCAGTCAGCTGTGTTCCCAGGAAAGCAGATACTATTGCAGGAGGAGCTTCATTAGCACCTAAAAGGTGTGCATTCTGAGCAGTCATAATCGATGCTTTCAATAAAGCATTGTGTTTATAAACGGCCATCAAAGTGTTTACAAGGAAAGTTACAAATTGAAGATTCTCTTCAGCTGTTTTTCCGGGAGTAAATAAACCAACACCTGTATTTGTTCCCAATGACCAGTTATTATGTTTACCTGAACCGTTGATGCCGGCAAATGGTTTTTCGTGCAATAATAAACGGAATCCGTGACGTCGGGCAATGCGTTTCATGATAGACATCATTAATAAATTCTGATCTACCGATAAGTTACATTCACCGAAGATAGGTGCTAACTCAAATTGGTTTGGAGCAACCTCGTTGTGACGGGTTTTAGCAGGAATTCCATATTTATAGGCTTCAAATTCAATGTCTTTCATGTAAGCGGAAACACGGGTTGGAACAGAACCGAAATAATGATCATCCAATTGTTGGTTTTTGGCAGATTCATGTCCCAGCAAAGTTCGACCGGTTAACAATAGATCGGGACGGGTTGCATATAATCCTTCATCAATAAGGAAATACTCTTGTTCCCAACCTAAAAATGAAATAACTTTTTTTACTTTTGGATCAAATAGTTGACAAACTGCTGTAGCTGCTTTATCAACTGCACTTAACGCTTTTAGTAAAGGAGCTTTTAAGTCAAGTGATTCACCTGTATAGGAAATAAAAATGGTTGGAATTACCAATGTATCATCCATGATAAAAGCAGGTGATGTTGGATCCCAGGCAGTATATCCACGGGCTTCAAATGTGCTGCGAATTCCCCCGCTTGGGAAAGAAGAAGCATCAGGTTCTTGTTGAGCGAGTAATTTTCCGGAGAAATCTTCAATGATTGCCTCACCCGGAGCACCTGCATAATCAATAAAGGAGTCATGTTTCTCAGCTGTACCGTCAGTCAGGGGTTGAAACCAGTGAGTGTAATGTGTTGCTCCTAATTCAGTCGACCAAAGTTTCATTCCGGCAGCTACCTGATTCGCGATATTGAGGTCAAGAGTTGCACCTTTTTCTATTACATCTTTCAGTGCTTTCAATGTATCTTTTGAAAGATATTTTTCCATTGTTGCATGGTTAAATACAAATTTTCCGTAATAATCGGAGGTAAACTTGGATGGAGGACAAACTGTTAGCGCTTTTTTCTTAAAAGCTTCTTCTACTGCATTAAATCTCAATGATGACATAATTGTATTTTTTGAGGGTTATTTTTTATCTAAAATTTGTAAAACAGGGTTATATTCTGACGGAATGTTATAAAAACGTTGCAAAAATAATAAAAATGTCAGATTTAACCTCGTTTTCTCCTTTTTTTTATGAAATAAAAGTATTTAAGTTTCAATATGTAATATATTTTTACCTTTTGGTTCTAAAATGAAATAATAATTGGCATAATAGTTTTAAAGTGCATATTTTATTGTTGAATTTACGTTGATCAATTCATAATGTGTATTTTTGAGAATCCAACAAAGATAAGCAAAAGTACGAACATAATATGCGGTTTTATTTGAAACTTTATTTTTTGTAATCTGCCTTTTATACTGAAAACGGATTGTATTAAATTATTCAATTCAATTGTCACAGAATGAACTTTCTAAAGCCAAAATGATAAATCTATCGGGTCAAGAAAGAGATACCGGTTTACAGTACCTCTTCCTTTTTTCTTCCCATCCGAAATTAATCGAAATTTGTGTATGCGGTTTCACCATGCTGAGTCTCATCCAGACCGGCAGCTTCATGTTTGTCGGATACACGGACTCCTACAAGTTTATCCGTCAGTTTAAACATAAGATAGGTTCCGATTCCGGAATACAAAATGGTAACGCTGACTGCCAGTAGTTGGATCCATAATTGATGAAAATTACCATAGATTGCACCGCTGTAAGCCGATTGGATGAACGGACTGGCTAACACGCCTGTTAATATTGAACCGATAAAACCTCCGATTCCATGAACGCCAAATGCATCCAATGAATCGTCGTAACCAAATTTTGGTTTGGCATAAGCAACCATGAAGAAACAAATAACTGAAACAACAATTCCGATAATTATAGCACCGGATACACCTACAAATCCGGCAGCGGGTGTTACAGCGGCTAATCCGGCAATTGCACCTGTACTAATACCAATGACTGTCGGTCTTTTATCAATAATCCAATCCATTAATACCCAAGTGATAGCAGCCACTGCACCGCCGATGTGAGTTACCATCATCGCATTTGCAGCCAGCCCATCGGCAGCTAAACCGCTACCGGCATTGAATCCGAACCAACCCACCCAGAGCAGTCCGGCACCCATTACCACGTAAGTGATATTGTGTGCAGGTATCGCATGGCCTTTGTAATCACGGCGTTTTCCAAGCATAATTGCGGTAACGATAGCAGCAACACCGGCATTTACATGTACTACGATTCCTCCTGCAAAGTCCAGAACCCCTAAATTTAATAACCATCCATCGGATGACCAAACCCAGTGTGCTACCGGGTTATAAATGAAAATTGACCAAAGGATGGTGAAAACCAAAAACCCTTTGAAATTAATACGCTCAGCAAAAGCCCCAATAATTAATGCGGGTGTAATCACGGCAAACATCCCCTGAAACATAATAAAAACAATGTGGGGAATTGTTCCGATCTTACTTCCATCGGCGGCTAATTGTGAGTGAGATATGAAATAAGGGCTTAAATCACTTATTCTTATGTTATTCAGAAATGCCCAGTCAAACCCGCCAATATAAGGTTTTAACCATTCAATTGAATTTGATCCGAATGCATTACTGTAACCAAGTATCACCCATTCAACACTGATAACAGCTACTGTGATAAATACCTGCATAAAAATATTCAAAACATTTTTTCGACGAACCAATCCGCCATAAAACAATGCCAACCCGGGAATCGACATTAATAATACGAATGCGGTTGCAACTATCATCCAGGCTGTATCACCTGAATCTATCACTGGAATTCCTGTAGTTTTTGTTTGAGCCGATATATTTGAACTAGTTAACGCTAAAAATGCAGCAATAAATAATATATATTTCTTCATCTGTTTATTTTCCGATATCTTTATTTATTAAACAATGCATCTGGTCCCGACTCTTTTGTTCTAATTCTGAAAGTTTCTTCAATATCATAAATAAAAACCTTTCCATCTCCGGTTTCGCCGGTCCATGCAGAATTAAGAATTGCATTAACCGTTTTTTCGAGATTAATATCGCGAACCACTATTGACAGCATTCGGCGATGGATGTAATTGGATTGAAATACCTGACCTCTGATAACTTGTTCCTCGGTCGACTTTCCTAATCCGGTAATGTCCCAATACGAAAACCATTCGATACCGGCATCGTATAATGCCTCTTTTACGTCTTCAAATTTCGCCTTGCGAATAATTGCTTCAATTTTTTTCATGATCCTTTGTTTTTTAGTGATTTATATTGTTTCTTGTTTCGGTCGCTTTAAGACTTTGTTTCTTTCCCGTTTTAATATAACAAACCAGTTGTCTATAATATTACGAATGTTTTGAATCAATCGTAAAAAATCGAGTGCAAAAGTAGATAATAATTGTTCTCTTGCAATGCAAAATGACATATATAAATGAAAAAAAGTTACATTAATGTAGGAATATATCCTTGTATGATGACAAAAGTGCATTATTTTATTATTAGTATTGACAAATCACTACTGTCCGGTTATAAATCAAAGATAGTCAGTTGATTAGAATCTTGAGTAGTATTGTTTATGTAATGTTGTTTTATAAACAGTTCATTTATAGTAGTTTTCTCAAACACAGACAGACTAA
>JAQTOL010000357.1 GCA_028748945.1 Paludibacter sp. | reverse complement strand
TTCCGTTTTCAGGTGAGATTAATTTTGACATACCTGTTTCATCTGCGGAAATAAGCCGAAAAATAAGTTCATCATTCACCTGAATGCGATAATCGGCATAATTGCTTTTTTCGTAAACCGGCAATGATTTATTATTATCCTGCAATAATTGCAGGCTTCGGTAATTGTAACACGAGGACAGTGAAAACAATGCCAGAAACAATATAAAAATTTGAGTCTTATTTGTCATATGTTATTACAAATCCGGTTGTTAATAATAAATAGTCTTTAATTAGTTGTTGCAGGCGTTTTTTCGATAAAGCTTTTATAGAAAATAAATCCAATAGAATAAGTAGTAACCAGCGTAGATATTGCAGTCCAGAAAGTAGTTACACCAAAAAATTGTTTCCTCATTGGTTGAAGAAAAATCACATCATTGGGTTCCAAATAATAAAATCTGGAATGAACAATATCAGCACTCCTCAAATCAAAAGTTTCTATCATGCTACCGTTTTCAGTTTCGCGTAAAATACGGATTTTACTTCTATCGGTATAAGTTCCAAAATCTCCTGCTAAAGCCAAAGCCTGAAAAACATTTATTTTCTCACGCGGGAAGGCAAAACGTCCGGATTTTCCATTTCCTACAACACTGAAATACAACCCTGTCATTCGGACATTCACCGAATTGATTTTCAATACGGGTTTAATGGCATCTTCCAGTGTTTTTCGGGCTTCCCGTAAGGTTTGTCCCTGAACAAAAACAGCACCAACAACGGGTAATTGAATGTTGCCTTCTTTTCCTACAATATACGAATACAAATCGCTACCATCACCCGAGCCGGCTGACATCATTTGCATACCACTACCTGAAGATCCATTAAACAGAGCATTTGTCTGTTCATCAAGTGAATATACCTGAATAAATAGTTTATCACTTGGTTTTAGGCGATAATCACTGTATGATACGGTATCTTTATAGGCAGGAATAAAATTTTTAGGGGCTTGCATGTAATTCGTATCGTGCGTTGTAATACAAGATGTAAACTGAAAAGTCAACATCATGATTATCAAAAGCTGAATATACGGTCTTCGCATGTGAGTATTATTTGTGAAAAATTTGAAGCAAAGATAATCAAAATATGTAAATGAGTTGCAAAACGCGATGAAAATGCACATTGTTATCTGCTGATTTTTTTTAGAATAATTTTAATTTGTATCGTAGTAAATTTATAATTCCTAAACATTTAGATTAATTTGCCCGGAAGATTATAACTAAAAACAATGAAATTTGTATTTTTAGTTATTCTGTGAATCCAAAAATTCAACTAAATTTGCAACAAAATTGCTGAACGAAATTCATATTTATGTCCGGAAAATATCAATTATATTTCTTTATTGTTGCCTTAATCTTGTTTGCATCATGCAATTCCCGTGAAAAGCTGGAGAAACAAGCAGATGTGCGCCTTGAACATATTAAGCTGTTAATCAATGAAAATTCGTTGAATGCGGCTCAAATTGAAATTGACAGCATACATTCTCTTTACCCGCGACTGGTCGATAAGCGGCGTATAGCGGCAGCGCTGGAAGATACGATCGTCAGAAGAGAGAGCGCCAGATCATTGGCTTATTGTGATAGTATTTTGCCGGTTAAACAGCACGAAGCCGATTCGATTCAAAAGAATTTTCGGTTTGAGAAAAATGATAAATATCAGGAAGTTGGCAATTTTGTTTATAAAACGCAACGAACAGAAAACAATGCAAGCAGAACTTACCTGAAAACGTATGTGGATGAAAATGCCGATTTCTATTTGCTCAGCAATTATTGTGGACCAAAAATTGAACATAGTTCTGTTGAAGTTTCTGTCGACGATTTATTTGCCCAAACCGATACAATTGATACATCCAACGCATCAAATCACAGTTTCACCGATGGAGGTACACGTTGGGAGATTGTAACATTCAAGAACGAAGCTGATAACGGAGTAGCGGCTTTTATTACTCAATATGCTACAAAAAGAATAAAAGTCACATTGCATGGCAAACGATCATACGTTTATTATTTGGCAGATTCCGATAAAAAAGCCATTTTTGAAACATATCATTTGTGGGTGGTAAAAAAAGATGTGGCAAGGTTGTTGAAAGAAATAAAAAAAGCAACGACAAAAATTGAAATAATTAACAAACGAAATAAGCATTGAAACTTTGAATTATTTGTATCATATGCATTTGACTTTCCTTATTGCAATTTAAGCATTTACCGGGAATATCGTTAATAATTACAGCATATAAAATCAAAATCAACTTCAGCTTTGTTTGACTAAGAAAAAATAAATCAATTAAAAACTCAAAATGAAAAAAACGTTCAAATTACTATTAATCTGCTTAATGGTTAGCTCCGCTGCAATTGCACAACAATCAGCCAATGTACAAATCATTGAATTAAATTCTCAAAGTTTCAAACAGAAAGTATGGAATTTTGATAAAGACAAATCTTTTGTTCGGATTGGTAATCTTCCGATAATCCTGGATTTCTATGCAACCTGGTGTCGTCCGTGTAAAATGTTAGCACCTCACTTGCAAACCATTCAAAACAAATACAAAGGCAAACTGGTGGTATACAGAATTGATGTGGATCAACAACCCGAGCTGGCAAGACTTTTTAAAATTGAAGCCATGCCAACCATTGTTTTCATGGGAAGTAAGAACAGCTACAAATCTGAATTGGGCTATAAAGATTACGCCGAATTTGAAAATATAGTTAAGACTAACTTTTTCAAAAAATAAATGGTTTATTCTTTCCTGTTTTGAAGAAATAATTCCATCAAACGCGAAACCGGATAAATATCGATTTCCCGGATTGGAACCTGAATTATATTTTTAAGATTTTCGCTCAAGCCCGAAACTTTCAGGCTGAAGAATTGTGCATAAATAACCCGGTGACTCAACACATGTTTCATCGGGTTTGATATTTTATGAAATTCCACAACATCAATCCCATCAAAAAGCCTTTTAAAATCATCATTATCAGGTAATTCTTCGGGATTCAATAAATTTTCAGTTTCAATAAGCGGAAATTCGTACAGATTTAGCCAGATATCTTTTGCCAGGCGTTTTTGTAAATATGTATAACCCTGATATTCCACAAACAAGTAATTGAAAAAACGGTTTGTCACTTTCGTTTTCTGTTTTTTTACAGGTAAAATCCCAATTAAATCAGATTCAAAAGCTTTACAGATAGATTGTAACGGACAATTTGCACAATCGGGAGAAGCAGGAACACATTGCAAAGCACCAAACTCCATCAGTGCCTGATTGTGCAAAGCCGGCTCTGATTTTGACAACAAATCCTGAGCTAAATGAGTAAATTCTTTCTTCCCCACCCCGCTGTCTATGGGAGTATCGATACTAAACAGTCGGGATAAAACGCGATAGACATTTCCATCGACTACGGCATAAGGCTCATTGTAAGCAAATGAACAAATGGCAGCTGCAGTATATTCACCCACACCGGCAAGTTTCAAAACTTCACTATGTTTAGTCGGGAAAACACCACCAGATTCATTGATCATCTGACATGCCGCTTTATGCAAATTGCGCGCACGAGAGTAATAGCCCAATCCCTGCCAGTATTTTAAAACTTCATCTTCTTCCGCTTCAGCCAGCATGTCCACTGTGGGGAATCGTTCCACAAAACGAAGATAATAAGCTATCCCCTGGTTTACGCGCGTTTGTTGTAAAATAATTTCTGAAATCCAAATCAGGTAGGGATTATTTATTTCACGCCACGGTAAGTCGCGTTTATGATTGTTATACCATGTAATCAGAATATCTGAAATAAAACCGGAAGATTTACTCTTATTCATCTTTATATGATTTGTCCTGAATCAAAAATAAAATGCAGGTATTGTTTTTTTTCTAAATAATTTGCATCTTTGCATGTCAAATTTGCTCGCCAAAGGTAAG
>JAQTOL010000356.1 GCA_028748945.1 Paludibacter sp. | reverse complement strand
CAATTCCAGATAGAAGGGGTTGATGGAGCAGCAAGTATTTTATTCCAGATTCCAAACACTAACGGTTGGAAACAAATTGACACTACTTTTACTACCGGTGCAACTGTAACAACAGGAAAAGGAATTTATTTCAATTCATGTACTAATGCTCCATTGATTACAGATACTTGCTTTATTGATAACTATGAGTTGTACAATATAACCGGACTTTCTACAGGAATAAATAAGTTGATGACAAATAACGTAAACAGTTTTGTTCGCAACAATAAAGTTGTTTCAAGTTTCACACTTGATGTTGCAACTGTAGTAAGTGTCTCATTGTACAATGTGAATGGCACTTTGATTGAGTCAAATAAATCGATGGGGCAGTCCGGCAAAAATGAACGAGTATTGAATGCTGTTCTTCCTTCAGGTGTTTATGTTGTAAAAACCACCATTAATGGTAAATTTACAATCAACAAGATTATACTTTAAGCAATAATCACTAATAAATACAGCCCTCTTCGGTTTGCCGGAGAGGGTTGTATTATATTAAAACGAACTTCTAATTAAATTTTGTTTTTTTGCCTAATTTACTCCTCAAATATGACGAATTTGTCTACTTTTATTCATAAAAAATATTATACATTTGGAGAATAAAACACCTGCTTTTTTGAATCAACCTTAAAAATCAATTTCATTTATGAAAAAGACTTACATTATCGTTCTGCTCTCAGCTTTCAGTTTAGTTATTTCCGCACAAACTGGTAAGGAACTGAAATTTCAAACCTGGGCACTTACACCTCCAATGGGATGGAACAGTTGGGATTGCTACGGTCCTTCGGTGGTAGAATCGGAAGTAAAAGCCAATGCCGACTATATGGCTGCCAACCTCAAACAATATGGCTGGGAATATGTGGTGGTAGATATACGCTGGTATATTGACAACCAGACAACCGGTACATACAATGCTTATAACAACTCAACTTTTGTCTACGACCAATATGGACGCTACACGCCTTCACCAACCCGTTTCCCATCGGCTGCAAATGGTGCCGGTTTCAAACCTTTAGCCGATTATGTTCACAGCAAAGGGTTGAAATTCGGTATTCACATCATGCGCGGTGTGCCAAAAATAGCTGTTACCAACAATTTACCCATTAAAGATGGAGGTGGCAAAACGGCTGCCGATATTTATACCACTGCCGATCAGTGTACCTGGTTACAGGATAATTACACGGTGTTGCCTAAAGCCGGGGCACAGGAATATTACAACTCAATTTTTGACCTCTATGCATCGTGGGGTGTGGATTTTGTAAAATGCGATGATCTTTCGCGCCCGTATCATACCGATGAGATTACAATGCTTCGCAATGCCATTGATCACTGTGGGCGTCCGATTGTATTAAGCATGTCACCCGGCGAAACACCTGTGGCAAATTACGACCATGCAAAAAACCATGCCAATATGTGGCGAACAGTAGACGATTTCTGGGATAACTGGAGCCAGTTGAACTACTCATTTACAGTATGTAACAAATGGGCACAGTATATAGCTCCCGGAACCTGGCCTGATGCGGATATGCTTCCGTTAGGACATATTGCCATTCGGGGCGAACGAGGTGTGGATCGTCAATCACTCTTTACACAGGATGAACAATACACACTTATGACGCTTTGGAGCATTTTCAAATCCCCGTTGATGTTCGGGGGTAATTTGCCTGATAATACTGCTTTTACAAAGGCATTGATAACCAACGACGAAGTGCTTGCCATGCATAAAACAGGGGTTAATAACAAGCAATGGTTTAATCAAAACGACCAGATAGCCTGGACGGCCGATGACCCTAACAACGGCGATAAATTCGTGGCTTTGTTCAACAACGGAGGCGATGGTTTTATTTCAACAAAAAACTTGCTTTTTCGCAGTGGAACAGTGTCGCGTCTGACGGATAATTACGGAGTAAATATTGATATCAATATTGCACCTGAAAGTACTTCACTTTACCTGATAGTAAACGATGGTGGCGACGGATTTAGCAACGACCATGCCGATTGGATTAATCCTACGCTGTATAAAGCCAATGGTGATTCATTAAAGTTGACCGATCTTAGCTGGCTTGCAGCTTCTGCAGGTTGGGGATCTGTTACCAAAAATAAAAGTGTTTCGGGTGCGGCACTCAATGTAAAAGGAGTGACCTATACTAACGGTATTGGAACACATGCCAAATCGGTTATCTTTTTTGCAATACCTGCCGGTTATACTCGCTTCAAAGCTTTTGCCGGATTAGATAATGGTGGAACCAGTCAGGCTGGCGGATCAACCGTTGAATTTGCTGTTGCTACTCAAGATCCTACTTTACGCAATGTGGATGTTAACAAAGCCATTGCCAATACGGGTTTGATAAGCCGTACCTATCAACGTCCTGGAAAAGCGGTTACTGCGGATATTACCGGAGCTTCTAAGCTTTATCTGGTTGTAACCGATGCGGGTGATAACTTCAACTATGACCATGCCGACTGGATTAATCCTACTATTTACAATGTAAACGGAGATTCGTTGAAACTGACAACACTTACTCCGTTAAGTGCTACCAGTGGCTGGGATGTTGTTCATACAAATAAAAGTTTGAATAATGGCACGCTCACAGTCAATGGTAAAACCTATACAAATGGTTATGGTGTTAACTCTTATTCAACAATTCAGTTCAATTTGCCAGCCGGATACACCACATTTAAATCGTTCTGCGGATTTGATGATGAAGTTCTCAATGCTGCTAACGGTGTAACGGTTGAGTTTATGGTTTTTTCACAAGATCCGGCTATCAGTAAGTCAGCTGCTATACCTGTTGATCTGGCCGGTCTGGGATTCACCGGTAATTGCCTGATACGTGATTTGTGGGCAAAGAAAGATACCGGAACATTTGCAGGAACTCAGTTTGCACCACTGGTGAAAATACACGGGGTTAAATTATATCGCATTTCTGCACAAACCCGCGCTGACTCAACATCGGTAAGTCTTTCGGCTTCATCCCCTCAGGCTAACTTAGGCGATACGGTATTATTGAATATCTCTGTCCAGAGAACTGGAACTACTACCGAAAGACCAACCGGTTCATTCGTCGTTTCGCGTAACGACACGATTGTGGGTGTTTTCCCGGTTGACAGTATGGGTGCCGGAATATTTACTGCAAATGCCTTAGGGATTGGCGTACATACATTCACAGCAAAATACAGCGGTAATACAATATATAGTCCGCAATCTAGTAACACGATTACTGTGGAAGTTAAAAAAAAAGATACCGGATTCAACAAGATACAAAACGAATCCGGAATCAGTATCGTAACCACAAACGGTAAACAATACCTGAAAGGATTAAAAACAGGTGATGAGGTTGCTGTTTTTGATGTGACCGGGAAACTGGAATCATCTAAGATAGCCGGGTCCGATACTATGCTGTTGACGCAAAAAGGAATTGGTCTGGTGAAAGTAAAATCTACCGGAATTTATACGGTGCTGAAATCGTTTGGAAGGAATTGAAGACCTGTTGAGCGAAAAACTAACATCCCTCTTCGGATAACCGGAGAGGGTTGTTTGGTTTTATTAAGGTTGAAATTTATTCGTTATCAGCTTTTATATTTTTCAGATGTTCTGTTGGTGTAACTCCAAATTCTTCTTTGAAGCATTGACGGAAATAGGCCGGTGTACTGATTCCCACTTTGTATATAATTTCTGCAATGCTAAATTTACAACTTAACAGGAGCTTTTCGGCATTACGCATTCGGATTTTGCGGATAAATTCATTAGCCGACAGACCGGTCAGCGTCTTTATTTTCCGGTAAAGGGTGGAATGGCTCATGTTCATCTGATCGGCTATTTGTGCTATGTTGAGTTGTTCGATTTCTATGTTTTCCTCAATAACATGCGTTAGTTTTTCGATAAATTCATTATCCAGTTTGCTGATAGATTC
>JAQTOL010000355.1 GCA_028748945.1 Paludibacter sp. | reverse complement strand
CAATCCATTTGAATCGGTTGAAGTTCCTCTGGTGGTTCCATTGATATACACAGTTGCGTCGGAAACCGGATTTTGATTCTCCAGGTTTAGCACAAGACCTTTCACCGAATTCTGTCCGTTTACAAAATCATTGAGACAGAAAAGCATAACTAACGTTAGACTCGAAATTGAAAACCTGAATTTCCCGTTATTCCTAAACATTCAATTATAGATTAAGATTCTTCTGTTATTTTAGTAAATTCAGCACGTACAGTCATGCATCCGAATTTATATGGTTACTTTTGATTACTTGAATATTTTGTAATTTCGTTATTTGTTCAGGTAATTTCGCTTTTGGTTTCAAAAATACGAATATATTTTCATATTATAAACTATTATTACAATAAATGATTTTTAAATAACAGCTTGTCAAAATTATTTTTCAGATAGTTGCAGAATTACAAAGCATGTCCTTTATTTTTGTATTTTTGCTGTTTAAAAAAAGATAATGTCCAGAATAAAAATAGATTTGACAGGAGTGGCAGCCGAGCTCGTGCTCGGGAACTATATGCCGAAAGATGCTACCATTTTCAATAATTGGGAGGAATTTTATCATTTCAACAATTTGATTCATGAATCACAACTTTTGATGGAGCATGTCTCTGAGATTCAGATAAAGCAGGACGACGAAGTGATTTTTGCAGGGAAAATTCCAGCTATAAATATTATTGCTCAAAAAAGCTGTTCTCCTGTTTTAGTTCAACAATCGTTGTATCTTAGAACCGAATGTGCCGAACAGGCCGTTTATCGGTGCGAGTTTGAAGCTGAAAATTTTGATAAGAAAAATTTGTTTTTTGAAACACAGGATTACGGTTTACTCTTCAAAGTGGGGAGTTCCTTTCTGGCTAAAGTAATCTATAAAGGCACGGAATTAGAACCTGAATGGATAAGTGGAAAACCTGTAGGGAATATTTGTTTACTCTGCAGGTTTGAAAATGGATATTTGGTACCTGTTTACGATGCGGTAAATAAACTGACAACTAATATATAATCAGTAATTTACTGAATTCGTTTTTTTGAATAATATATCTCGGAAAACCATTTCTTCCTTTTTTTGTTTTGAGAGATGAAAACGTTTCAATTAAGAAAATACCGGTAAGCTATGCTGATATAATTCAAAGATCAGGTTGTTTTTATTCTCGGACAGAATATGAAAAATATTTTAAAAATGCATTTTACTGATTTAAAATACTTGACCTGTCAGTGGATATGAAACGTTTAACTCATGAATAATTAAAATGAACATATGAAAACAAGGGATATTTTAATTGAATTAATTCAGAATTTACATCAATTTGAAAGTGAAATAGTTGATTCAAATGTTGACTTAAATATGACAGATTTTCTAGGCTATTTAAACAGTCATCATCAGCCGGTTAATATTAAAGTTCAGAACATTGCCGGAGAATTAGAAAATGAAAACATTCAACAACAGGATGATTCTAATACCGACATTTCAATTCTTATTGTTTTATTATTCCGGTATGCAAAATCTTATATTCGTAAAGCCTTAAAATCCAGTTTGATAAAATCGGCTGATGAGTTTTCATTCCTGATTACTTTAATTACATTCGACAGTTTAACAAAAACCGAATTGATACACAAACAAGTAATGGAAAAAACTTCCGGAACAGAAATTATTAACCGTTTATTAAAGCTTGGTTTAATCTCACAATTTAATGATGTTGAAGATAAACGAAGTGTACGTATAAAAATTACAGAATCAGGCCGGGTACAATTATTTCAGATTTTACCTCAAATGCGTTTGGTTTCTCAAATTGTAGCCGGCAATCTTACAGACGCAGAAAAACTTTCGTTGGCATATATGCTCAGAAAATTGGATAGCTTCCATAATGATATTTATAAAAATAAAAAGGATATGGAACTTGCTGATATACTTTGATTTTGACAAATAATGACTTGATTATATATGAAATTCAAACATCATGTTTTTTTACGATCAATACGACAATAAACTAAAGTATGATGAAATATATTAGTATCCAAAAAATATATTTCAGATAAAATAGAACAAAAACATATCAAATGCGTTGTAGATAGAACAAAAACAAACTAATTAATAATTTTAGATATTTATGAGAAAAGTTTTAGTTCTATTCTTAATTTTATCATTACCCTGGATGGTTTTTGCACAAATGGGCATCATCAAAGGCCGGGTCTTTAATCAAACGACCAATCAGCCACTCGAATTTGCAGCTATTCTTATCCAGGGAACAACTATAGGTTCTACGACCGATTTGGATGGAAATTTTATTTTTACAGGCATTGAGCCCGGATTTAAACGTTTAGTGGTTAAATATGTAGGTTATGAAACAACCGTTTCACCCGAAATACAAGTTCAGGGAAATCAAACTGTTTATGTAGATATTCCTGTACCTGAATCGTCTGTTCAACTCGGTGAAGTGATTGTTCGCCAGAATTTGAATGTAAAAAGAATAGAAAGTCCGATTTCTGTATTATGCATTGGTGTGCAGGAAATTGAAAAAAGTGCAGGTGCCAATCGCGATGTATCGAAAGTGGTACAGGCATTGCCGGGCGTAGGGGCAACCGATCCCAACCGGAATGACCTGATTGTGCGGGGTGGGGGACCATCGGAAAATGTTTTTTATCTGGATGGCATTGAAATCCCGGTTATCAATCATTTTGCCACACAAGGCTCATCCGGAGGTTCTGTTGGTATTATCAATCCTGATTTTGTACGAGAAATTAATTTCTATACGGGTGCTTTTCCTGCCAACAGAGTTAATGCACTCAGTTCTGTAATGGAAATTCGTCAAAAAGACGGGAGTAAGGATCGCGTTCATACCAAGCTTTCGGTTGGTGCTTCCGATGCTGCTTTGACAATTGATGGTCCGATTGGGAAAAAATCTACTTTTATTGTTTCCGCCCGTCAATCGTATCTGCAATTTCTTTTTGCGGCTATCGGCTTGCCCTTTTTACCCACTTACAATGATTTCCAGTTCAAATATAAAATTCAAATCGATCCGAAAAATGAAATTTCATTTATTGGTATTGGTGCAATTGATGATATGGTACTCAATACGGGTATTGCCAATCCTACCGAAAGCCAGAGTTATATACTTTCCTATCTGCCGACTTACAAACAATGGAATTATACGGTGGGGGCTGTTTATAAGCACTTTGCCACTACACATTTCGATACATGGGTTTTAAGTAGAAATATGCTTCGTAATAGCAACTTTAAATACCTGGATAACGATCAGACTAAAGTGAAAACATCTGATTATAAGTCGGATGAAGCGGAGAATAAACTTCGTTTTGAACGTAATTATCCCGATTTACCGGTGAAGCTTTCGTTTGGCGCCGGTATTAAGTATTCACATTATACCAATCAGACTTACCGTCAGTATTTCCTGAATGGAATGGTTAATAGTTTGAATTACAATACACAAATCAATTTGTTCGGTTATCAGGCTTTTGCTCAGGCTTCCAAAGAAATTTTGAATGAAAGATTGAAACTATCGTTTGGGATTAATTTTGCCGGACTTGATTACAATAAAAACATGCGCAATCCGCTCAATCAGTTTTCTCCCCGCTTATCAGCCTCTTATGCTCTTTCGGAAAAACTGGACTTAAATGGAAACGTGGGACGTTACGCCATGCAACCGGCTTATACAACTTTGGGATATAAAGATGCTGCCGGTGTTTTGGTCAATCAAAATGAACGACTTCGTTATACTGTTTCCAACCAGGCCATTATTGGTTTTGATTATCGTCCAATGGATAAGGTGCGAATGACAGTTGAAGGATTTTATAAGGAATATGAAGATTATCCTGTTTCGGTTACCGATGGACTGAGTATTGCCAGCAAAGGAACAAACTTTGGACAAGTGGGCGATGAACAAATTATTTCAACGGGTAAGGGTCGTGCCTATGGAGTAGAA
>JAQTOL010000354.1 GCA_028748945.1 Paludibacter sp. | reverse complement strand
TATACATAACAAATCTTAATCCGTAATTCATAAGAAACTCCCCTGAAAACGTTTTTCCATTGAGTGGCTCAAACCAGGAATAGGATTTGGGATCCTTATTTATTTCTGTTACAATATACATTTTTCGTGGATCCAAACCGTTCAGAATTAAAGGTTGATTATTACCTATAATAGTCTTTTTCAATAAATAAGTGAATACAACCGCTTCATTTTTATCTTCGGAAACATACATTAAAGCCGTACGTGGATTAGTATAAGGTGATAGCAAACGATACAAATCACCGAATTGTACAATTCCCCGTATTCCATAATATGCTTGAATGGCTTTCTTAGAAAATGCTCTGTCCTCCGGACTCATGTCTTTTGGTTGCAAATCCATACCCAATTTAGCTGACATGGCAACATCGAAACGGAATTTTAATGGTTCAGAACGTCCGGTTATACCATTAGGGACAGCCGACACATGACTTGCAAGTGCCATTGCAGGGAAAAATTGAGTTGTACCCCATTGAATAAATATGCGGTCTAACGCATCTGTATTATCGCTAATCCAGAATTCGTCAAAATAAGGCAGCGTACCGTAATCAATCCGGCCACCCCCACCCGAACAAACCATCATGGACAAATCTTTATATTTGCCACGAACTTTATCCAGCACATTGAAGAGACCCCTCGTATAATCAATAAATAAATGGGATTGATTTTCAGGTGAAAGATAATAAGAGCCTGAATTTGTTATATAACGGTTACAATCCCATTTAATGTAGGCGATGCCGGGATTTTCGGTAAGGGTGTTATCTATAACCGAGAAAACATAATCCTGTACTTTTGGATTTGATAAATCCAGGATAAGTTGATTCCGGCTTAAATCCAATGGTCGGTTCGGTTGACCGATAACCCAGTCGGGATGCTTTTCATATAATTCACTTTTTGGATTAACCATTTCAGGTTCCAGCCAGATTCCAAATTTGATCCCATTTTTCTTAGCCTCATGAACTAAATAACCGACACCATTAGGTAGTTTCTTCTTATTCACCATCCAATCTCCGAGGCCTTGTGTATCATTATTACGTGGATATTTATTGCCGAACCAGCCATCGTCCAGAAGGAAAAGTTCAAATCCCATATCAGAAGCATCCTTAATTATAGATGAAATTATATCTTCATTGAAATTAAAATATGTTGCCTCCCAATTATTTAATAAAGTAGTTCGGGTTTTGTCTCCACGATAGATCCCGTATTTTTTAGCCCATCTATGAAAATTCCGACTAATACTTCCTGTTCCATGAGAAGAAAATGAGTAAAGCATCGATGGGGTCTTAAAAACAGTATTTGGCTTTAATCTGTATTGAGATGCATAAGGATTGATTCCTGAAATCACATGCAGTTTGTTTAGTTCATCAACATCGAAGGTAATATTCCAGCTTCCGGGCCAGGCCAGCGTTCCTCCGATAACATTTCCATCATTTTCCTGTGCTTCGCCATTTAATGACAACAGAAAACAGGGATGGGCAAATTCATCTGATCTGACTCCGAGCTTTGAATCCAACACTTTCACGCCTCGGGATAATTTTAATTCAGTCATTTTCATCTCTTCGGCCCAGTTTCCTGAAAATTGCGTTAAATAATAAGATTGTTCCGAAAAGGCGATATGTGATGAGGCGAAGTTATACATCATTACCGGCTTCTTCTCGTTATGAGAAATTTCCGTCCATTCTTCAATAATGTTTTCTTTCTGGAATGCTTTAAAACAAAGCTTTACCTGGAAGGGAAAATAGGAATCTTTGAGTATGATAGTCGTTAGTTCTATTCCTTCTGCCGTTTGAACACTCGTGTAGCTGTCGTAAACCAATTCAGTTGAAGTATTGCCATCGGCATGAACGATTCTTAATGCTGCTTCATTAATGTTCGAAGTTCCGAAAGTTGGGAAAGCATCTATCCCTGTATTTTGAATGGAGGAATAATCGGACTTGTTTAATTTCGACCCAAAATAACATTGTCTTAGCTTTTGATTCTTATCAACACTAAATATTAGTGAATTATCATTCGTGCTAATAGGAATATACACCTCAGTTTCAGAGAATGCAACAATTGCAATAAGTACTTGCAACGAAATCAAAAGAAAAATTCGTTTTGAAAAAGGCATGTTGATTAATATTAAAAATAAGGTAATTTAAATTATTCGTTATATTTGACCCAGTTCTAGAATTGGTCGTAAATTATATAGCTAAAAAAATTGAATGATTAATTCTACAAAGAAACAGATAAGACCAGGATTGTTCAATAGACATTTTTACTATTTGCATGGATTAATATGCTCCATTGTCAAAAAAAATAAGAACCTTACGGAATTTTGATTTAGATTATGTAATTCTGGTTTAACATTAAAAATTTATTTTTCGTTGAAACAAAATTAGTTTAATACAACCCATATAAAAAGCACAAATCTGTCAATAAATAAAAACATTGTCGTATTTGGGATATAATCTTATTATTATACAGGTTCAATTCAAATTAAATTTTTAATAACGAATAAGATCCGTGAAAACTCTTTTATTACTATACATATTTATTTTGTACAAAACGAATTTCTCGCTTTGGTTTTAATCGTTTTTCCGGAAGGAGATCGCAATATGTATTTTCGAAGAAATACAGAATATGCAAAATTATCAGGGTTCACAATAAATTAAAAAGTCCTTTGTTTCTACTTTAGATATTTCCGGAAAATGGAAATATGCATTCAATATCCGGGAGCTTTGAAACGCAGAAATGCTTATTAATATTTTCACTAAACCGGATTCTTCATCAGATTCATTTTTTGCTTTAATATCCTTTTTATTCAACACAAACCGAATGTCACTATTTGCAAAAGAACAATCAATTGCATCTACAAATGTATTTTAATTAGTCAGGTATAAAAAGCTCAGAACCTCCAAAAAATAAAAACATTGTCTTATTTATTGACCCGAGAAGCCTAATGCTACAAATTTATTATTTATTGACACAACTATTTCATTTCGTTTTTCTACTTTTGTCAAGTCTTTCTTTATTTGAAACTTATGCATTCGGTCATGAAAAAATCAAACCTCCTGTTAATTTTAATTTTCTCAATATTTTATAATCCAACGCTACAAGCCAGCACATCTAATTACTACTTTTCAAAAATAAACAGCGAATCCGGACTTTCACAAAACTATGTAAAAACCATTTTTCAAGATAGCTGGGGATTTATGTGGTTTGGCTCACAAAACAAGTTGAATCGCTATGATGGTAAATCAATTAAGGTTTTTGATTGTAACGATCCTGTGGCAAAAAAAAGCAACAACAACATTTCCTCTTTATTCGAGGATTCGGACAAGAGACTTTGGGTTGGACCCGATAAAGATATCTTTCTGATTAATCCTTTCACTGAAACTTTCAGTTTCTTTGCTCTGAAGACATCAAAGGGAATACAAATCAATGACTGGGTCTCGGATATAAAATCGGACCCCGATAACAATATCTGGATTGTTATTCCCAACCAGGGATTATTCGAGCTTCGTGCTTCTGACAAAAAGCTTTATCATTTCTCCATTGGTAATAATCAAATCCCAAATCAGGGAAACCCTGAATGCATGTGTATAGCCCGTAATGGTAAATTATGGGTCGGAACAAATGGTGCAGGAGTGTATTTATATGACAAATCCACGAACAGTTTTACACAATATCTGGGAAATGCAAATGGAAACACCCTAAATAATAAAAATATTTATACGATGTGTGATTATGGTGACGAATTGGTCATTGGTATTCACGAAGGAAAACTAATGAAGTTGGATAAACGGAAGAATAGCTTAACTGATGTAAATGCACCTGAAGTTCATTATAAAATAATACGTGATGTCGTCTGCCTGAATGATAAGCAATTATGGGTTGGTACCCAATCCGGATTGTTTATTATTGATGAACTTAAACATTCGGTAATACGAGTTCA